>JABACB010000032.1 GCA_014237925.1 Alphaproteobacteria bacterium | reverse complement strand
TTGTGCTATGCGTTGATACGCCATGCCTAACAGCGTGCCTGTGCCACAGGAAAAATCGGCAATCCTTAATTCCTTGATCGCTTCTGCGTCATTCCAGTCTTTGCCCTTCAAAAATTTTTTATCCGAAATTGCCAAGTTTGCGAGTAAAACGGCGGCATCGGGGCGCGTGTAGAAGGTTGCCAAAAACTTGCGGTCAGAAATTAATTTTTGAAAAACAATGCCAAACAATCCAGGTGTTTGTCCAACCCCAAGTTGATATATCTTGTTTGTTGCTTTGTACAAAATAGGCAACACAGCAATAAAAGTTGAAATAGAAAGCTTTTTTATTAAATTGATGGCAATGATAAATATGGGATAATAATTTATTTTTAAAATTTTTTGCCACTCACCGGTAAGATCTCTAGGAGGCGGAGAGTCAACTTTTCTTTCAGGAAAAAAACTGTCAAGACTATTTATATCATGTTCTTTAGCAAGGGTATCATGAAAAATCATCGCATTTAAAATAATCGCAGCGATCATGCGATAAATTTGCTGGTAAGGATTGCGAATATTTTTTTCGTCCTTTTTCTGCAAAAGTATTTTGGCAATCACTTGTCTTTTAACGCTTGTATCGCCAAATTCTCTGTTCAGCTTGTCATCGGCAGATTCAATATGCCGCTGTATAATACTGGCAGCCTCATTAATCGCGTTCGGCGAAATCGTGTAGCCTTGTGCCAAAACAGCTAAATCTTGCAGAGAACCCGTAAGCCAGCCCGTTTGAGGAAATTCTTCTTCTATCCATCGCTCAGCATCGTCCTCTTCATCGCTTTTCTTTTCTTCTTTCCTCTTTGTGCAAACCCTGTACTGAAAGTCTTTAATTTCTCCAAGTTTTTTCCTTAAAGCATTTCCTGAAAATTCTTTTAAACGCTCTGGAAGATTTACCGCCATCACAGTTTCGATCCTTCCCGTTCCTCCTTCCAACTCTTCGCCAAGCCTGTCTCTTGCCTCCCGTTCGACATTCAGCGCAGGATTGTATTCCGTTTCGATCGCAATCACCGTCCCCCCAAAACCCTGAATGAGAACATCGACCCTTTTTCCCAATCCGCTTTTTAACTGCCTCGTCTGTTCCGCAAAAACACCCCAGTCGCTCTTCATCCCTTGCAGAAGTTCGCCTAGTGCCGTGTTGATTTCATTTTCTATCGTTACCATCGCTCAACGTTAATACAAGGCTACGCCCTCGCCCGCACCTCCGAGACCTCAGGAATGTAGTGACGCAACAAATTCTCAACCCCCATCTTCAAGGTCATCGTCGAACTCGGACAGCCCGCACAAGCGCCTCGCAAAGTCAAATACACAATCCCCTTCTCAAATCCATGAAAAACAATGTCCCCACCATCCTGCGCTACCGCAGGACGAACTCGCTCGTCCAACAACTCCTTGATCTTCGCTACAATAGCAGCATCCGACTCCGAAAAAACTTCCTCACCACCCCCTTCTCCTCCACCATCCCCCGAAACAGAGCCCTCCCGAACAAAAGGACGACCGCTCATACAATGCTCCATAATCAACCCCAAAATAGGCGGACGCAAAATATCCCAATCAACCGACGATAACTTCGCTACCGAAACAAAATCACGACCAAAAAAAACACTCGAAACACCCTCTATCCCAAACAAAGCATACGCCAAATCCGATACCCCCTCAGCCTCACCCCGAGAACAAAACTCCGCCGTCCCAGTAGGCAACACATCCACCCCAGGCAAAAATTTCACAACCGCAGGATTCGGCGTCAACTCCGTCTGAATAAACACAAAACAGCCCTCCAAAAAAAACATCCCCCCAAAAACACCCCCCGCACAACCCGATTCCGTAGCAGAAAAATCATAACCCGTCAACTCCAAAAAACACTCACAACAAAGCCTCAACCTCCCCCTCCGACAAACCCTGCGGAACAACAACAAACGGAAAACGAGACATCGAAGAAAAACTTCCAACGCCCCCTTTCCTCGAAGACGACAACCCGACAAAACCACGATCGCTCAACACAACCATCACAACACGATGATCGCCACCCGACAAAAGCTTGTCGATCTCTTCCGCCGTGTCCCCCTCCAACATCGAAAACGACGGCAACGAACAGCCCCACTCCTGAACCTTCGCCGAAACTTCCTGCACATACTTCTCCGCGAAAGCCCTGCTGCGTTGTCCCATCGCGCGTCGCACAAACAAAAGAGGATTCACATCAACTCTAGGGCGAACATGAACTAACAACAAACGACAGCCCCGCCGCGAAGCATAACGACACGCATACAACAAAGCTCGCGTCAAGGGCTGCGGAAAATCAACCACAACTAACACAACAGGATGAAAAACTTTGCCGCCGACAGACGAACGTTTGACCCGATTCGACACAAAAATCCTCCCGAAAAAATAAGAAACTATACAAAAAACCACTATAAGAGTAGGCTGGCACAAAGTCAAAGACGCACAAAAAAATCTTCCAAAAAAATCTTCCCCAAAGAAATCTTCCCAATGTTCGCTCCGTCTTCCAGGTCGCACTCGCCAAACCCGTCGAACAGCCACCCTCGCCGCCTCTACCCCCTCCGCGCCGCTCTGGTGGCAAGCCTCTGCATCCTCGCAACAGGCGCACTGCCGATCGCTCGCGCCCAGACGCTGCAAGAAGCCTTGGAAGCATCGTGGAAAAACAACATCGCCTTCGCCATCGAAAAACGAAAAGTGCAAGAAGTCTTCGAAGTCGCAAGGCGCGCCGCCATCGACCTAGGTCCGATCTTCAACTTGCAAGGCAGCTACGGGTTGCAGGCACAACGACAACTGGAAGGAGGCGAGCCCGACGCAGAGAAAAACTTCGACCCCGCGAAAGCGTGGAGCGCGACAGTCTCGGTAGAACAATCCCTTCTGCAAAGCGGACAAGTCTATGCAAGCCACGCGATTGCATCCTACGACAAGAAGATCGCCCTCCTGCGCCTGCGTGCGTTCGAAGCGCAACTCATCCTCGACGGACTGCAACGCTACCTCGATGTTGTCGAAAGCTCCGCAGCCTTGCGCGTCAACGAAAAAAGCGAGAGCCAACTCAACGAACAATGGCGCTCGGTGCGCCGCGAAGCCGCATTGGGAGGCGCTTCCAGACGCGATGTCGCCCTCGCCACCGCGTCGCTGGCTGAGGCGCGCGCGCAGACCATCGAAGCGCGCAATGCCAACAAAGCCGCTCGACGCGCGTTTCATGATCATTTCGGCATCGAGGTCGAAGGCGAACTGAAGACACCGCAAAACTTACCCAAGCCTCCGCAAAACATCGAGGCGGCGCAAGCCCTCATGCTGGAGCGCAGCTTCAACTTGCGCGCAGCACTGCTCGAATGGAAAAAACAAAAGAAGGTTGCACGCTCTACGCGCGGACTCGTCTTCCTGCCACGAGTCTCTTTGAAGGGGAACTACGCCGTCGCAGAGCAGAACGACAGCACGACCGATTCCTTTACAACGGAGCTGAGCTTTTCCTATCCTCTTCGCCCTGCGTACTTCATGAGCGGATATCGCTCGGTGCTGAACGCGCTGCGCCTTGCCCGCGATGGCGCGCGGCTAGCCGAGCAAAACGCGCGGCGTGAGTTGAACGACGCTTGGGAAGCCTTTGCAGCGGCGCAGGAGAGCGAGCGCGCGCGACAAGAGACGCTACAGGCGCGCTCCATCGTTTTGAACAGCGCGCAGCGAGAGACGAAGTTGGGAACGGGCGATCTCGACGACCTGCTGGAAGCCGAGCGAAACTTTGCGGAAGCCGAGCGGGCAACGATCGCTGCGCAAAGACAGACGTTCGTTGCTCAGATACACATGCTCAATGTTATAGGGACGCTTTCGCCCGCGTTGCTGCAGCTCGAGGTGCCGTCTTTGGATGCTCCCTACTTTCGAAGGTGGGGCTTTGCCGTCGAGCCATGAGCGAAACTACCCGTCTTTTGCGAATCAAGTCTCTGATTAACAGGGACATGCAAAGCGTGCGCGGAAGGCAAGCGCCCTCGTTGCCGCAGGCGGCGGACGGCGCGCTTCAGAAGCACAAGGAGCAGCTCGAGACGCAAGACCTTGTCCTTCGAGAAAAGGCACAACAGCAGCGCCAGCAGAGGCAGTTGCGACATCGACAGCACTTGCTGGCAGAGGCGGCTCAGAAAACCGCTTGGAAAGAGCAGAAGCAGAAACAGGAAGCCGCGCGCATACGGAAAGAGCATGCGGAAAGACAAAAAATTCAACAACAGATGCGCATCACCATCCCGTCGCCGCAAGAGGTGATGGGAGAGGTTGGAAAAAATACGGAAAAAAATTCTAAGGAAAAAACATTAGACCTCACAACATTGGTGAGACAAGGACCCTCACCCCAACAACACGCGGACCTCTCGCGCAAGGACGCAAGGCTTTACAGCCCTTTCGCGCACACGAAACCTCTTCGTGCCGCCGCGCAACAAAGCTTCGTCCAAAGTGCGGGGCGCGGAGTGCTCGCCTTCCTGCTGGATCCCTTCCTACTTCTGTGGCGCACCATCGTGTGGCCCTATCGCCTTGTGTGTGCTGTCGCGAAGCCAACTTACCGTAGTCCAGCTTTGCGCTCGCCTGCGCGGCAAGGGAGACAAGGATTCGCAGACACGATAGGAAAAGCGCTGCTAGCCTGCTGGCACTTTGCAACAGCACCGTTGCACCTGCTCGCTCATGCCGTCATCGATCCTTTGGGCATGTTCACAAAACAGCCGCACAACTACCCGCGCCTGTCTCCTCGCGTCTATGCGCGTATCTTCGTACAACAGATACAACGCGGCTTCCTCGCACTCTTGCGAAGCGCAGGGCATCTCGCGCAAATGCTCGGACGCTTCCTCGTCGCTCCCTTCTTGTTGTGCGCAAGCGTCGTCCTGATGCCGTGGCGTTCTTTGCGCTACGGCGGTGTGCGCAATGTTGCAGGAGTTCTCGCAGAGAGCGGCGCAAGACGATGGCGCAGGGCGCGCATTCGTTCCACAGGCTTTGCGCAGGTCTTGCAACCAAGAATGCTCGCCGTCTTGCGTGCGCAACGCGAGAACACGCGGCGGACGGCGGACGCAACAAAATCCCTTGTCGGTAGCCTCGTTCGAAAGAGGGGGGGCGTGCGCCAAGGCGTGCTTTCCTTGTGGCGTACGCTGGAGAAGATCGGACGCAGCCTTGCGACCCTTTCGAGGGCTCTCTTTAGTATTTTCTTGGGTCGAACTGGAGGAGCGCACAAGCCCTTCTTTGAAAGGCGGGTGGCACTCGCGCGAACTGCTGCCAGTCCTCGTGCGCGCGCTTTCGGCAAGGGCGACAGGCGCGAGGAGGACGACGCGAGCGGGCAAGAGGAGAAGATTTTTTCGGCTACGAGCGACAGGACGGGGCTTTTTGCGTCCAGCGAACATTCGCTGCTAGAAGACTTTTTCGCCAGTGAGGAAGCGGAGCAAAGCGACAGGCTTGACAAGGCGGCAGACAAGGTGGTGGAGGACAAAGAGGCGGACAAGGTGAAGGACAAAGAGGCGGACAAGGTGAAGGACAAAGAGGCGGACAAGGCGAAGGACAAGATGGTAGAGGACAAAGAGGCGGTCTATCGAGACATGGACAACCTTCGCTCGAAGATGGAGGACGGTCGAAGCGAGCCTGACGGGGCTGATGTTGCGGACGAGGTTGCGGACGAGGTTGTGGCTTCTGCCTCCTTGTCCGTCAAGAGCGACTCTGTACGCACGGCTGCGGGCTTCGAAGACAAGCTCTTCCAAGATGTGGAAGGGCTCGACGAGCAAGCGCGCGCCAAGCTTTTGCAGCGTCTCACGCGACGAGTCGAGGCGGAAAAACTGCGCTAACCTCCCCCCGATGGACAAACGATACGATTTCTCTGCCGAAGCGGAACGCACGCTCTACGACGACTGGGAGAAGCGCGGTGCTTTCCAATGCGCAGGGCACTGCGACGGCAAGGACTCCTACACCCTCATGATGCCGCCGCCGAATGTGACCGGTCGCCTGCATATCGGACACGCGCTCGACAACACCTTGCAAGACATCCTCGTGCGTTTGCGTCGTCAGCAGGGTTACGACTGCCTGTGGTTGCCCGGCACAGACCATGCAGGCATTGCAACTCAGCTGTTGGTTTCCAGGCACTTGGCAGAGCAAGGGGTTGCGCTCGAGCAGCTTTCCCGCGAAGAATTTTTGGCTCACACTTGGCGGTGGAAGGAGCAGTACGGCAACATCATCTTGCAACAGCTTCGACGCTTGGGCGCGTCCTGCGACTGGCAGCGGGCGCGCTTTACGATGGACGAGGGACTCTCGCGCGCTGTACGGCGAGCTTTCCTCACGCTGTACGATCAGGGCTTGATCTACCGCGACGAGCGGCTGGTGAATTGGGATCCGCAGCTGCAGACGGCGATCTCGGACTTGGAAGTGCGACAGCAGGAAAAGCAAGGGCAACTGTGCCTGATCGACTATCCTCTGCAAAATGGGCAACAAGAGGGGCAACAAGAGGGGCAGGGGGCGAGAGGGAGGAGTATCACGATTGCAACGATGCGTCCCGAAACCCTGTTCGGAGACCTCGCCGTAGCGGTTCATCCCGCCGACGAACGCTACCGCGCCCTCCAAGGCAAGCGCTGTCTTGTGCCTTTGGCGGAGAGGGAAGTTGCGATCATCGCGGACGAGCGCGTTCAGCGCGAGCAGGGAACGGGTGCGCTGAAGATCACGCCTGCGCACGATTTCCTCGACTTCGAGATCGGCAAACAGCACGGCTTGCCGTTGCTTTCGATCTTCGACGCTCAGGCGCGGCTCAACGACGAGGTGCCTGCTGCCTATCGCGGTTTGTCGCGCGAGCAGGCGCGCGCGCGCGTTCTTGCCGACTTGAAAAGCCGGGGGTTGTTGCGTGAGGTCAGGATGGAGACGCATTCCGTGCCGCACGGCGAGCGCAGCGGGGTTGCTTTGGAGCCGAGGCTCACGAAGCAGTGGTTTATGAACACAGAGGGTTTGGCGAGAGGTGCGCTGGAGGCTGTGCGGAAGGGGGAGACGACTCTGCTTCCGCAGACTTGGATCAACACTTGGCGGCAGTGGCTGGAAAACATTCAGCCTTGGTGTATTTCAAGACAATTGTGGTGGGGGCATCGCATTCCGGTGTGGTACGCGCCTGACGGAGAGCAGATCGCCGCAAGAAATGAAAAGGAGGCTATGCAGAAAGCCGAGACAAAATTCGGCAAAAAGGTGGCGTTGGTACAAGAGGAAGATGTGTTGGACACATGGTTTTCTTCTGCCTTGTGGCCCTTCTCGACTTTGGGCTGGGGCAACGAGGAGGCGCGTGAAGCCGACGAGGCTCCGTTGTTCCGTCGTTATTTTCCGACCCAGCTGCTGGTCACAGGGTTTGACATTTTGTTCTTTTGGGTTGCGCGCATGGTGATGATGAGCTTGCACTTTACGAAACGCGTCCCGTTTAGGATCGTCTATCTTCATGCCTTGATCCGCGATACGCAGGGTCGCAAGATGTCGAAGTCGCTGGGCAATGTTGTCGATCCGATCGCCTTGATGGATCGTTACGGGTGCGACGCCTTGCGCTTTACGCTTGCCTCGCAGGCGGTGCCGGGGCGCGATCTGCGTTTGTCGGAAAAGAGGATCGAGGGCAATCGCAATTTCGTCACGAAGCTGTGGAATGCAGCTCGGTTTTTGGAGATGCAGCACTGTCGCTACGACGAGAACTTTAGGACGAATGAGGTTGAGGGTGCAGTGCATCGATGGATGCTGACGAGGTTGCACAAGCTGGCAGCGGGGGTGGAGGAGGATTTGAAGGACGAGGTATGTTTGTTTCATGAGGCAGCTTCTAAGCTGTATCATTTCTTGTGGGGGGTGTTTTGCGACGAGTATTTGGAGATGATCAAGCCCGCACTGGGAGGAGAGGGGCGCGAGCGGGAGGAGGCTCGTGTTGCGAGCGCGTGGATTTTCTACGGGGTCGTGCGTTTGTTGCATCCTTTCGTTCCGTTCGTGACGGAGAGGATTTTCCGCGAGTGCAAAGTTTTCGATTCTTGCAAGGGGAGGCTGTTGATGACAGAAAAAACTTTGCAGGCAAATGATATAACGTTCGGAGATTGGAATGCCGATGTGGAGGAAGTAGCATGGGTGTTGGGGCTGATGAATAAAATACGATCGTGGCGCTCCGAGCTGGGGGTATCGCCGCAAGCGACCGTGCCTTGGTTTGGAGAAGTGGGAGACAATACGAAGAGGAAGTTGGAAAGGTGGGAGGATGTGCTGCGTGCGATGGCGGGCGTTGAGTGGCGGTCGCGGTATGCGGGGAGGGGAACAGCGTTGACTTTCGACGGGCTGGATGTTGATACCAAGTTGGTGCTATCGGAAGAGATAGACATCAACACATTTAAGGCAATGATTCGAAAGAAGATGCAAGACTGGAAAAAAACAAAGCAATCTTCTTCGATGAAGTTAGATAATGTAAAATTTAAAAACAACGCGCCTCATGAGATATGGAAAGCTGAAGAAGATAAATTAACGAACGCGCAAAGCCAAATCGACTGGCTATCAAGAATAGAGGAAGATATCGAAAAGATTCTTAAAGAGTCATAAAAGATTCGGAGATTATGTCTGCTACGCTCGCGCTCGTGCTTTTGGGATAGCACGCGCTCGCCCTGCTCTATGTGCGATAAGCTTTTTTGTCAAGGAAGGTTCGAATCTTTCGTTTTTAACAAATAAAGCCTCTCAATGCCCCAAGAACAGCAGCACATAAGAAATCACCAACGCAGGTACCGCGCTATACAAAGTCGCCACAGCCGCCGCCCCCGGTGCTAACGCCAACGCCGGAAACAACGCATCCCCGTCGTTGCTGATCGCATTTCCTAGCAATGCCGAGAAAGGAATCAATCCGCCAATATAAGTCGCAGCGACAAGGATCTGCGGACCACAGCCCGGCACAAAACCGACGGCGATTGCAATCAAAGGAAGGAAAATATAGGCAGCACCGAAAATGCTCTCCAAATCGAGTGCAAAAAGATGGACTGTCATATTGAACACCAAAAACGCAGCGACAACCCAAGCCGTCACAAAGTTCGTGTCGTCAATAACCGAGCGCCAAGTCACACTTTGCGTCTCGCGCTCGCGCGTCTCCCTCCCCGTCGGACCTGAAAACAACACCCACGAAGCAATGCACACGATCGTAAAGATTGCAAAAACAACCCCGGAGGATATACCCCAAAAACGCCAAGACAACACATCAACTTGAAACGCGTACAAAATCGCCCCGACAATTCCAGGCACCAACAACAGAAACCATACCCCGTCAACCCAGCTGCGCCATTTGCTGGCTGAAAGCAGCATTCGACAACTATGCTCGCCCGCCTCCGCCGCTATATCGCTCCCCCCTTTTCTGTCCGTTTTTCTGCGCATGAAGTTTTCGCCATGAACGGCATTCACCACGATGCCCGAACCCCAGCCGACCCAGAAAGTGACCGCAATCAGTAGCAACCCCGTCTGGGGTTCTTTCGCCAAAATCAAAAATGCTGCGTCTCCCATCGTCGCCGTCAGGACGGCGATCAAGGCTCCGAAACTCAATCCCCCCTTGACATACTGCGTCACGACCACTAGCGCGCCGCCGCAGCCCGGCAAAGCCCCCAAAAAAGATGCCATCGGCAGCTCCCAGCGTTTGTTCTCGCCCATGAACCTCGCTGCGTCAAACCCCGATATCCGCTCGACCGCTAACAGCAAGATCAGAGTTGCCGCGACAAACGCCGTCACACTCACATAGGTGTCCGCCAAAGATCCTAGCGCAACATTAGCCCCTTCTTTGTCCGATAGGGCGTAGACGAACAAAGCGATCGTCAAGCTTCCGACAATCGCGACACGACGCCAAGCCAATCGAGATTCCTTGCGAGTTTCCTTGCGAGTTTCCTTGCGAGATTCTTTGTCTAACCCTTTGCCCAGTGTTTTGTTCTTGTCTGCCCCTTCGTCTGTCTCTGCCGCCCCTTTGTTTGCTTTCAGGCGCTCCCCGTGTGCCGAAGCGTTTTTCAGCGCTGCAGCCCCCTGTCCCCCGCGATTGACCAACGAGCCCATAGGTTTCTGTCCTTGTGTTTTTGTCTTGGCAAGCTTGTCTCGAAGTTTAGAATCATTACAATCTGCGGGCAAGGGGAAAGCGCAGTCAAGCGTTTTCGCTTGTTGCATTATTGCAAGGCGTGTCGTCTGCGCCTTTCGACCGAGGATCCGATTCGCATGCTTTCGCGGTATTTGGTGACGGTGCGCCTTGCGATTTCAATTCCTTCCTCCTTGAGCTTGTCGACGATCTTGTCGTCGGAAAGGGTTGCGCTCGGCTGCTCTTCTTCGATCAGCTGGCGGATGCGATGGCGCACCGCTTTCGCGGACAGCGAAATGCGCATGATCGTATTCGGGATCGCCTTCGTGAAGAAATAGCGCAGCTCGAACATGCCGCGCGGCGTCTGCATGTACTTTCCGTTGACGACGCGCGATACGGTGCTTTCGTGCATGCTGATCGCATCGGCGATGTCGCGCAAGACGAGCGGCGCGAGCCGTGCGATTCCGTAGCGGAAGAATCCTCGTTGTCGCTTGACGATCTCGGCGGCGACCTTCAGGATCGTCTGCGCCCTCTGATCGAGCGCCTTGACGATCCAATTGGCACTCTGCCAATGTTCGCGCAGGAAGTCCTGCGCTTGTGCGTCACCGCGCAAGGACACATCGGATGCGATCTCGGCGTGATAGTCGCGGCTCAAGAGGACGCGCGGCAGGGTATCGTTGTTCAGCTCGACTCGCCAAATATCGCCCTTTTCCTCTCCCTCTCCCTCCTCCGCGTCTTTCACCTCCCGCATGAGCAGGTCGGGGACGACCGTCTGCACAGGACGATGGTCGAACGCCGCGGCAGGACGAGGGTTTAGCGAACGAATCGTTGCAAGCGCTTGCTCGAAAACCTCAGTGCTCAGCGCACAGCGCTTGCGTAAGGTCTCCTTGACTCCGTTTGCGAGCAAGTCCAAGTCTGCAAGCAAGATGTCCAGTGCCTCGGTGAGTGCACCGCGATCTTGCAGTTGCAAGCGCAGGCAATCCTTGAGATCGTATGCAAAAAGCCCTGGCGGGTCGAACTGACGCAACTTTGCCAAGACTCTTTCCACCTTGGAGACCTCGCATCCCAGCTGTTGCGCCGCCTCGGCGGCTTTCAAGCGCAAGAAGCCGTTTTCGTCCAACGAATCGATGAAAAAGGCTCCGATCGCATGCTCCTCTGCATTCGTGATGTCCAGCCCCAGCTGCCTGTGCAAGTGGTGCGAAAGGCTTCGCGTGGTCTCGTCCTCCAAGTCGCTCGGCAGAAGATCGTACGCCGAGGGGGCGGCGTTTCGACCGAGCTCGGCTACGGGAGGGTCGCCGTCGAACACATTTTCGTACGAGACATCCAGCGATTCCTGATCGGCTTGCGTCGATTCCAGCACATCGAGCGCATCGCGCTCCTCGCCCTCCGAGCCGCCCTCTGCAGAGTTTCCCTCCTCCGTCGCGCGCGTTTCGCCAAGGGAATCACCAAGGGAATCGCCAAGGGAATCGCTAAGGGAATCACCAAGGGAATCGCCAAGAGAATCACCAAGAGAATCACCAAGGGATTCATTAAGCGTCGCGGCAGGCTCGTTCGCGCTCGAAGCGACGTTCGCACGGTCTGCAACCTCCTCCTCCTTTTCCAAGAAAGGATTGCTCTCGATCTGCTCTTCCAGCCACGCCTCGATGTCGCGCGCGTTCATCTGCAACAGCTTGATCGCCTGTTGCAACTGCGGCGTCAGCACCAAAGACTGCGACGCTCTCAGTTCCAGCTTGGGGGCTATCGCCACCGTTTTCTTTCGAGCGCAGTGCCCTTGCTCGTTCTCACTTTTCTTCCTCGTCGTTCGTTGCAGGCTTGCTCCTCGCCCTTGTCGCTCAGCCTTGTTGCCTTGTTGTTCTCCTTCGGTATCAGATGCGAAACCGCTCGCCGAGGTAGTATCGCCGAACAAGAGGGTTCTTGGCAACGCGTTTCGGCGTTCCGCTCGCCATGATCGAGCCTTGATACATGACGCAGGTCTTGTCGACGAAGCGCAAGAGCTCGTAGATGTTGTGGTCGCTGATCAAAATGCCGATGCCGCGTCGCTTCAGGCGCTTGACCATGCGCTCGATATCGGCGACGGCGATCGGATCGACGCCCGCCAGCGGTTCGTCCAAAAGCATGAAGCGCGGGTTGCAGCAGAGTGCACGCGCGATCTCGAGGCGTTGCTGTTCGCCGCCGGAGAGCATGCGCGCTTGGCGCGTACGGACTTCGGTCAGCGAGAAATCTTCGAGCAGCTGCCGCCTCTGCGCCGCACGCTCGGCTTTGGGACAATGCAGTTCTAAGATCGCCTCCAGATTGTCTTGCGCACTGAGCCCCTGAAACAGCGACGGCTCTTGAGGAAGATAGGTGATACGCAAACGCGTGCGTGCCGCGCTGCCTGCGCTGGTGATATCCGCGCCGTCCAGCAGGATCGAGCCTCGATCGGCTCGCGCCAAGCCTGCCAAGATGTAGAAGAAGGTCGTCTTGCCTGCGCCGTTCGGACCGATCAACCCTACGCTTTCGCCCGTCGCCACGCTCAAGGAGAGATCGTGCAAAACCCTCAGCTCGCCGTAAGACTTGCCTACCTCGCGCGCCTCCAACACTCCTGCGGGCACCCCTGCGGGCAAAGCGGTGGCAGAAGGCATCACAACATTCCTACAGCGCGAAAAAACGCCGCGCGAGCTCCCGTTCGCTCGCCGAGGATTCAAGACTGTAACGCTGTTCTGTCAAGTTGTAGCGCAAACAAGCTCCCGCCAGCACGCCCTCGCCGTTGCGCACCTCGACCGCGCCGCACATCAGTCCGCTGTCGTCGGCAAGCTCGTGTCCGCCGCGCCGCCCTCTCAGCTCCGTGCCGTCGGCAAGGAGGATACGCGCCTTGTCGTACCTGCCGCGATGTTTCGTGCCTTCGTAGCGCGCTTGCTCGTCCTGAACGACGACGCGCTCGGCTTGCAAAGTCCACGCCAGCCCTTCGCCGCCTTCCTCCGCGACGACGACCGAGCCTCTCAGCACGATCCGCTCGAGCGCATCGCTACCGAAGACGCGACAGACGACCTTCGACGGCATCGAGCAAATCAGCAGCTTCATTTCTTGCGAGCTGCCGCGGTAGCGTCTTGAGGAGGCTTGAAAAGAGAAAGCGACATCGCGCTTAAAAACGACAGTACGACGTTTGTTTTTCGACAACAAATTCCCCGTCAGCAAGTTTTCCCCCAGCAACTCTCCTTGCGCGGCGATGTTCAAGCGCGGTGCTTCAAACGAGATGTTGTGAAACAGTCGCAGCTCGCCGCGTTCTTCGACGATGCCGCCGCCGAGCGAAGAGAGTCTGTTCTCTCCTTTTTGCACGACAACAGGACGATCGGTTGTCAAGCGATACCCCTGCGTTCTGTTTTCGTAGTCGAGTCTTTTTGTCGACAGGCTTGCCCCTCTCGTCGTCACTTGAGCTCCTTCGACGCACTGCAAACGCTTTGTTCGCCTCGCCCGCGCTTCTTGTTCCGAGGGCGGACGGCGAGACAAGAGCGTCTCGTAGAGCTGTCCGCAGCGAATCGACCATAAGGTAAGAAGACTGGCAGAAGACGCTTCATCGGATGTTTGCGAAGAAGAGGGCGCGCGCGCGGCTGGCGACAGAGTGTCGAAGAAGACATGGCTCTGCGTTTGCGACATTGTCCACCCATAGGCATAGCGTGTGGGCTCTAGCGGCAAGCGCGCGAGCTGCTGTTGTTCGCTCTCTCGGCTCCAAAACAAGATTGCCAAGGGGATCATCGTTGCAACCCCCAACAAGGCGAGATCGGCCGCCAGTCGCCGCGGCAAGGCGGATTTGCGCCCGTGCTGAGCTCGCGCGTAACGTTGCCACGACGAGGTTTGTCTCCACCCTTGCAAGCGCGACAGCCCTCGTGCAGCCGCGTTCGACACAAAGCGAGAAAGAGGCTTCACGCCTGTCCTGCTCGCAAACAGTCCTGCAAGTGCAAGAGCCCGACGACTCGCCGTTTGTCGTCGACGACCACCAAGGCTGTAATGCTATGCCTGTTCATCGTCTCTAGGCTTTCGGCGATCGAATGTTGTTCGCAGATCGTTTTGGGGGTCGCGGTCATGATCTCTTCTACGGGCGACAAGAACGATGCCTTTTCACCCGTCAAGAGCCACCGTCGCAAGTCGCCGTCGGTCACGATGCCACAGAGAGTGTCGTCCTTGTTGCAGACGATGGCAGAGCCAAGACGTTTTCTGTTCGATTGCAGAAGGGCGTCGCGGATGCTACAGCCGCGCACAACCCGCGGCAAGGCGTCGCCTTTGTGCATGAGCTCGCCTGCCGATAGCAAAGCCCTCCCCAGCTTGCCGCCCGGATGAAAGCGGTGGAAGTGTTGCGCCGTGAAGTGGCGACGAGACAACAGCGCCACCGCCAGCGCGTCGCCATAGACCAAGGCGAGCGTCGTCGAGCTTGTCGGCGCCAAGCCCAGCGGACAGGCTTCCGCCACATTCGGCAGGACGAGCGCTCGATCCGCTTCTCGCGCCAGAGAGCTCTCGGATCGAGAGGTCAGGGCGACGAGAAGAATCTTGTGGCGACGCGTGTAGGCGATCAGGTCGCCCAGCTCTTCCGTCTCGCCTGAACTGGAGAGAGCCAAGACGGCGTCGTTGCGCATGATCATTCCCAAATCGCCGTGGCTCGCCTCGCCGGGGTGTACGAAGTAGGCGGGCGTGCCTGTCGAAGAAAAGGTCGCCGCGAGCTTGCGCGCGATATGTCCGCTCTTGCCCATGCCGGCGACGATCAAGCGCCCCTGCAGCGTCACAAGGTCTTCGACCACACGCGAAAAAATCCGTCCGTGCTCTCGTCCGTGCTCTTGGTCGACATCGAACAAGGACAAGAGCTGCGTCAACCCCTTCGCTTGCGTTGCAACCGCCTCGCGTGCGCACGCGAGGTCTGCTTCGATCTTCGATGCGTCCTTGTCGTTCTTGTTGTCCACCTTCTTTTCCACCCCTTGCTTTCGGTGCGGCGGAGAGAAATTGAGAAGGGTCAGCGCACGCGCGCCCAAACGCGCCGTTTGTACAGGAACGCTACGACAAAGAACACGGCGAGAAAGATCAGGACGCGCAGCCCCATGCGCTTGCGCACTTCGAGCGAGGGGTCGCTTGCCCAAGCCAAGAACTGCGTCACATCGTGCGCCATGCGCTCGATGCTCGCCTTCTCGCCGTCGCTGTAGGCGATCATACCTTCGAAGAGCGGCGGCGGCATGGCGATCGCGTGTCCTTTGAAAACCTTGTTGTAGTACAAACCTTCTGCAAGCACGAAGTCTGCCGGCGGATCGGCGTAGCCCGTCAGTAGCGCGTAGATGAAGTCTGCTCCTCCCTTGCCGCCCGCTTGCGTGACGATCAGGCTCAAGTCGGGCGGTAGTGCGCCGTTGTTGGCAAAGCGTGCCGCTTCGTCGTTGGCGAAGGGCGAGACGAAGCGATCCGAAGGAAGGGCGGAACGCGAGTAGAGCTCCCCCGTGTCGTTCGGCCCGTCTTCCACCTCAAGCCTTGCGGCGAGCGCTGCAATCTGCGCGCGCGAGTAGTCGAGCGCTTCCAAGTCGCGGTAGTGCAGAAAGCGCAATCCGTGGCACGAAGCGCACACTTGGTCGTAGACCTCGTAGCCACGGCGCAGGGAGGCTTTCTCGAAGTGTCCGAAGATGCCACGAAAAGACCAAGATTCCTTCTTGACGGCAGACTTCTCGGAAGAGGCAAGGCTGACCGAAGGCGCGAGAAGGCAGGCGCAGAGAAACGAGATGAAAAGCAGAGTCGTAAATCTCATCACGCTGTTGTTATTGTTGTGGATTCGTCCGTAGATTCGTCCGTCGCTTCGTCCGCTTCTTGCGGACGCTCCGCTCCTTTGCAACGAGGCGGTCATGATGCGCGCGGACGGCTCGCCGTCTTCAACACGGGTTCGCTGATGCTCGCGGGCAGAAGACGCGGGCGTTCGATGATGCCCACCACAGGCGTGATGACAAGGAAGAAGCCGAAGTAGTATGTCGTCGCCAGCCGTGCCCACAGGATGTACGGCGCTTCGGCGGGCTTGCTGCCCAGCCATCCCAAGAAGATGGCATCGACGACGAACAGCCACAGGAACCATCGGTACACAGGGCGATATCGGCACGAACGCACTTTCGAGCGGTCCAAAAACGGCAGGAAGAACAAAATCGCCACCCCTCCGAACAGCGCGATCACCCCCAGCAGCTTGTTCGGAATCGCGCGCAGAATCGCGTAGAAGGGAAGGAAATACCATTCGGGAACGATATGTTCGGGCGTGGAAAGAGGATTCGCCGGAATCGCGTTGTCGGGGTGGTTCAGAAAGTTCGGTGCGTAAAAGACGATCACGGCGTAGCCGAACGCGAAGGCAAGCAACGCCAAGGAATCCTTGCTCGTGATGTAGGGGTGGAAGGGAAGCGTGTCGCGTTTCGCCTTCACATCGATGCCGTCGGGGTTGTTCGAGCCCGGCACATGCAAAGCGGCGACATGCAGGACGACCACGCCCACGATCACGAACGGCAACAAGAAGTGCAACACGAAGAAGCGATTGAGCGTCGGGTTGTCTACGGAAAATCCTCCCCAGAGGAACTGCACAACTTCCTCGCCGATCCAGGGGATCGCGCTGAACAGGTTGGTAATCACCGTCGCCGCCCAGTAGCTCATCTGTCCCCA
>JABACB010000329.1 GCA_014237925.1 Alphaproteobacteria bacterium | reverse complement strand
TTTCCACATCGCCCTGTTCGTCAAGTAGCACATTGCCCTGTGCGTCTCGCCTTAGTATCGTAATGACAACATTGTTGCCCGCATCGTGCGCGAAGGAGAAATCGCCGATATCTCTCGCGTTTTTGAATAACAGATTGCTACCATCATTTTCTCCAGCAATAGTATCTGCGCCATCCCCAGAACGAAAGACATAGGTATCTGTGCCTCCACCGCCCATGAGGATGTCGTCGCCCACGCCGCCGTCGAGCGTGTCGTCGCCCTCCTCGCCGTAGAGCGTGTCGCCTCCCTCCCCGCCGTAGAGCGCGTCGTTTTCAGCGCCGCCGTAGAGCGTGTCGTTGCCCTCCTCGCCGTAGAGATTGTCGTTTTCAGCGTCGCCGTAGAGCGTGTCGTTGCCCACACCGCCGTAGAGATTGTCGATGCCCCCTTGTCCGTAGAGCCTGTCGTTGTCCTCGTTGCCGTAGAGGAAGTCTTCTCCGACGCCACCTAAAACAACATCGTTGCCCGCGTTGCCGCGGAGGATATCATCCCCGCCATTGCCGAAAATATAATCATTCCCCCCTGCCCCTTTTATGGTGTC
>JABACB010000328.1 GCA_014237925.1 Alphaproteobacteria bacterium | reverse complement strand
ACCGCAACGGCCAAAACGATCAGCCAATGCCAAATGCTAAAACTACCCATCTCTCCATCCTCCGAACAAAGTGAAACAACACCCTTACTCCATAACACCTTTTCCAGCAAATAACAAGACATCGCTACGAGCGACCGAAAGCAAGACTCGACTGCCGACCTCAGGCAAGAAACAACCCGCGACCCGAGCGTGCAAATGGACCTTTCCTCGTTCTCCCTCGCCCTCTTCCGCCAAACGACTGGACAAATGAACCAAGCTGTCGCCGCCGATCATCCGCGCCGCCTCGACAATTCCGACACACCTCCCCCCATCCCCCTTCTCCCCTTGAGGCAAGATCGACAAACGCAAGTTCTGCGGACGCACAACTACTTCTGCGTTGTCTCCTCCAAAATCGACAGGAAACCTTCCGAAGGGTGTTGCGGCGCATCCTCCCACCACGGCGACGGAGAAACGATTCACCTCGCTCAACAAAGAGGCAACATACGCGTCGCACGGCGATGTGTAAGTCTCGTGCGGTGTGCCGCTCTGCACCACCCTCCCCGCCTCGTCCAAGACGACAAGTCGGTCGGACATGTACA
>JABACB010000327.1 GCA_014237925.1 Alphaproteobacteria bacterium | reverse complement strand
CGTCGAATCTTCGTTGGAAGGGCGGATGGTTGCTTTGGAAGGACAGATGGTTTCCTTGCGATTGATCATGCTGGCAGGCTTCGGGTTTTTAGGGGTCTTGATTGCTTTGGGAAATTTCCTTTGACCGCACGAATGCGCATGGCGCGCGTTTCTGATGAGCTTGACTTTGGAAGGGAGTTAAAGTAGCGTGAAGATTGGAGCATGAAGTTTGGAAAGCGTTCGGTTTCCAGAGTGTTGATGTCGGAAAGGGAGATTCGTCGTGTTAGAGAAAGCGAGCAGAGTGTCGAACGGAACGGTAGCCTTTGACACGCAACGGGTTGTCGACCGACTTCGAGAAGGGGGGTGGAACGAAGGGCAGGCGCGTGCGCTTTGTGATGTTTTGCGAGAGATTATGCGCGGCGTTGCAATGTCCTCAGAACTTGAGCGCGTCGAATCTTCACTGCTGGGTAAGATCGAGAGCGTTGAATCTTCGTTGCAGGCTGAGATCAAGAGCGTTGAATCTTCATTGCGGAGCGAGATTAAGAGCGTCGAATCTTCGTTGGAAGGGCGGATGGTTGCTTTGGAAGGACAGATGGTTTCC
>JABACB010000326.1 GCA_014237925.1 Alphaproteobacteria bacterium | reverse complement strand
ACAATGACCCGTTTTTTCCTCCTTTTGCGTCTCTGCCTCGTCGCCTGCTTGCTGGCAACCTCCCTTTCCGCCCTCGCACAGCAGCCAATAGAAAGCAATCCTCCCAATTTCTCCGCGCCTCGTCTCTCCGCGCCTCGTCTCTCCTCCCCTCGTCTCTCCTCCCCTCGTCTCTCCTCCCCTCGCCTCTCCGCCCTCCAACAACCCCACGAAAACCCCCGCGCCCGCGCGCTCCGCACAGAAACCCTCGAACTCGCGCAACGCGTCCGCACCCTCGAACGACTCGTCTCCCGCCTCGACAGCCACCTCGCCAAACTCCAACAACGCGAACAACAAGAACGACAACACCTCCTCACACACTACGACCGCCTCGCTCAAGTGTTGCAAACGCTGCTGTTCCTCGAACGCTCGCCCGAATGGGGACTCTTCCTCCACCCTGACAACGCGCTCGCCGCGCACCGAGGACAACGACTCGCCGCTTCCCTCGCGCCTCACAGCGCGCGCACCGCTCGATTCTTGGAAAACAGCCTCAGGCGCATCGGCGCACTCCAACGCGAAATCGATCGCAAAAAAGAACAACTGAG
>JABACB010000325.1:342-583 GCA_014237925.1 Alphaproteobacteria bacterium | reverse complement strand
CCCTCGACGCGCGCGCCCGTCCTTCAGGAAAACGGACTGTAAGTCGCGCGCCAGCATCCAATCTTCGCGGGGGTGAGCTTTGCGAGACGAAGATTTCACATCGATCTTGTTCTTGTGGGCGACAAAGAATTTTTTTTCTGCAAAATACTTTGAAACCTCCTGCTTTGCGTAAACAGGAGCGTTGGGCTCGTAGAGGCGCGTGCCACCCGTCTCCAAGTTGACGATGCGTCCGCGTTCCCTG
>JABACB010000325.1:0-332 GCA_014237925.1 Alphaproteobacteria bacterium | reverse complement strand
CGTAGATCTTCTCCTCTTGCGTCATCTTGTCGTTTGTCTTTCGGGTCATCAAACCACCCTCCCGTTCGAGGGCTGGTAGCGACCCCTCTTCCCCAAGGTGACGACACCTTCGAACAAGGCTTCGACGACCGCCAAAGCTTTTTGCGTGACGAGCTTGGGGTTCTTCTGCAACTTTGCACGGCGTTGTATTTCTTTGCGAACATCGCGGCGATGGCGTTCTTCCAAGCACAACGCACGCAAGCGCGAGAGGAGGTCGTCGTCGTCCTTGCAGGCGCACATGTCCTTCAGTCCCATTTGGGCGACGACGGACAAACCCAACCTCTCGGCGACGC
>JABACB010000324.1 GCA_014237925.1 Alphaproteobacteria bacterium | reverse complement strand
CTTGGTTTGCTCGACAACCCCTAGCAGCGCACGGCTTTTCGCTGGGTAGTTTGAGCTTGGCTACAGCCCTCGAGTATGTCGATTTGCGCTACGGCGATTATGACTGGCGTCAAGAGCAACCCGCGCTGGCTAGCTGGCATCAGGATTTCGCGACACGTCCGTCTTTGCGCGAGACCGCTCCGCCAGTAAGCTAAGTACTCCTATAAGCTAGGTTCCTATAAATCAGGCTATAAACCACGAGCAGAGCCTACACGAAGCAACTCGCGTTGCTAAGCAAAATGAAAACAGAGGCGAAAACACAAAGCAAGACAAAGATTGCAACAAGGCTCGCGCCAAGAGTCAAGACAAGAAGCGTCAAGACAAGAAGCGTCAAGACAAGTCCGATACTTGAGGAGAGCTGCCTCGCAAATAATCACGCAAATAATCACGCAAATAATCACGCAAGAGAGGCGCTACTATACAAGAAGCTACAGTCAAGCGGCGCAAACTATAAATGCTTCGAGCACGAAGCGGTCTTTACAGTCGCGCAATCACGCGCGCTGGCTGATCACCAGCCGAGAATGCAAACTGGCTTGGACATCCG
>JABACB010000323.1 GCA_014237925.1 Alphaproteobacteria bacterium | reverse complement strand
GTAAAGGAAACTTGTCCCTCGAACACTCCAGTTGCCTCGTTGGTCTCCGTTACGGTCAGGGATATTCCACCCGGATCCGAGTCGGACCAGACATCTACGTCAAAGTTATCAACTGACTCTGGGTTGAGGTTTAGATCCGGATCGACAATACGGACAAGTCCGTTGCCAGATGCCGGGTAACTAGCCTCTGCCCATTCTATTTCACCAATGTTCCAACGTATGATAGCTGAACCAATTACAGTATCGTCTTCAGAAACTTCAAATGAAACGGTTATACCGTCAACATCTTCTGCTTCAAGATAGCCGTCTGTAGGACCAGCTGGGTTCTCACGAGTTTCACCAGATGTAGTAGGTTGAGTTGGAGCATCAAATCCTGTTTCACCGTCTGCGTTGTGTGCAAATCCGGTCAGGATTACTTCGCCTGTAAAGATACCAGTATCAGTACCGGTTTCTACGAGACGATAGTAGTCAATGCTGTTTTCACGAGTAGAGATCTTTACGGGATCGTCTCTTGTGTCACCAATTTCATCTATTAGATCGCTGTCAAAGTTGTGATCAGGTGCTGTGATTGTGATAAACACCTTGT
>JABACB010000322.1 GCA_014237925.1 Alphaproteobacteria bacterium | reverse complement strand
CTTTCCGTTCATCCAAGGTGCGGACGGATGCGGCGTTGTGGCGGCTGTGGGAGAGGGTGTCTCGGAGGACTATTTGGGTAATCGCGTCGTTTTGCGCGCGATGCAAGAGGCGGGAGAGTGGCTTTGTCGCTGTCTTGGCTCTGAGATGGACGGCTGTTATGCGCAGTATGTGCGTGTGAAATCTAGCGAAGTGTATTCGGTCTCGTCTTCTCTTTCGGATGCGGAGCTTGCGGCGATTCCTTGTGCCTATTCGACTGCCGAAGGGTTAGTTCAGCGTTGCGGTTTGATTCGAGGCGAGAGGGTTCTTATCACCGGCGCGTCTGGGGGGGTTGGGCTTGCGGCTGTGCAGTTGGCTGTTTTGCGCGGAGCAGAGGTGATCGCTCTTGTCGGTGAGGGCAAGGAAGAGAGGGTTCGTGAAAGCGGAGCGTCGAGGGTTGTCTTGCGGAGTGTTGCTCTGCGCGAGAGTATGGAGGAGGAGTCGGTTGATGTTGTTATTGATCTTGTGGGAGGTAAGGTGACGGCGGGAGGAGAGTGGTCGGATATAGTGTGGGTTTTGCGTCGCGGCGGTCGTTATGCGGTATCGGGAG
>JABACB010000321.1 GCA_014237925.1 Alphaproteobacteria bacterium | reverse complement strand
TTCATTACATATTAAGAACTCGCATGGTTTTGCATTAATCGACAAAGATACTGAGAAAAATATTACAAGAAGTACTACAAAATTTACATGTATGCCAAATTCAGTATACATTTATCCCGAACATTTATCACCAAAAAATATTGGAGAAATATCACAAGAAATTTCATATTTGACGGATAAGATAATACGAGAATCTGATATTAATAGAGAAACTGGATTATGAAATAAAATTTAATTATCAAACATGTATATTCATAGTTATTTTATCATAATATGTACTATTCAAAAAATGTAAATTTCTATTATTTTTAGATTTAAAATCATGTGTTTATTTGACTTAAAATCGTTAATAATTCTAATGTTAAAATATTTCAATCTTTAAAATATTTTTTACAAAACTCTTCCAATGTTTTATCATATACACCACTCTCCACTTCCCAGAGAATACTTTTACAATTGTTCTCATCCCCAATAGCCTTGCTGTTATTTACATTATAATTCCAAGTATACATCAATGGACCTTACAGAATTCGGAAATGCTACAATAAAACTTGCATAACAAGGAGTTGATATCTAACGAGGTTCTTCT
>JABACB010000320.1 GCA_014237925.1 Alphaproteobacteria bacterium | reverse complement strand
CTGTAGATACCCTCTTGGTCTGTGTAGTCATCGTATGCAATGGCAATGGTGATTTTTGTGCTGCCCACCGACAATGTCATCCCGTAGTTGTTGGGATCGCGGTCGAGAACGAAAGTAGCGATATCGCTTAAGCTTGCCTCTGGGAAGAGGATTCTGCCGCCGTCGGAGTCGCGGCTTATCGTATCACTGCCACTAGTAGCGTCGAAGATGTAGTCGTCTTGTCCTGTCCCGCCTTCCAAGGTGTCTGTTCCTCCTCCACCGCGCAATTTGTCCACACCTCTTCCTCCGCGTAGCGTGTTCGGATCGCTGTCGCCCGTCAAGGTGTCATCGAAGATGGAGCCGATCACATTGTTGATGCCGCTGAGTGTGTCACGAGCAGCACCACCAGAAACAGTGGCAGGGTCGTTGCTAAGGTCGATATCAACAGCGTCAGTCGAATATCTGTAGCTCACCCAATCTGCGCCCGCTTCGCCTGTGAAGGCATCGGCAGCACCTGTTGCCAAGAAGGGATTGCTTTCGCTACCCAGTGGAAAAACAAGCTAAGAAGCAGGAATTTCGGTCTCGACGCCGTTGTTGTCACTTGTGTAGA
>JABACB010000031.1 GCA_014237925.1 Alphaproteobacteria bacterium | reverse complement strand
GATATTTTGTTGGCAAAACCCTCTATTTTGCGGATGTTGCGCATTTGAACGATAGCGGACGACCTATTTTGGGCGATGAGTATGTGGCGATGGAGTATGGACCTGTGCCGTCTTTTGTCTACGATCTTATAAAGAATAATATTAATGGAAACATCAAAAAAGATCTAAACGAATCGATTGAATCTGTCAAAAGCAAGGGGGAAAACAACATTGAAATCAAGGCTTTAAGGAAACCTGATCGAGATTATTTTTCTGGTAGCGATCTGTATTTTTTAGAACAATCTTTATCTTTCTGCAAAGACAAAGAGATGGATGAATTGTCAAAGTTAACACACGAACATCCTGCGTGGAAAAATGCATGGAATAAAAAGAATGAGGATAAAAAAAGTTATCTTATTGACTACGAAGATATGGTTGATGAGAACAATCCTCTTCAGGATGAGATATTGCATGCTTTATGTAACAACGCACGCTCTCTTTTATTTGCAGCGTGACAAGTATATTTTTTGTGAGAGATAATGAAAAAAGACTTGAAGTCAGCATACTTTTACACTGTCAGAAAATGCAAAGTTCGCAAACCAAAGAAAGAAGGAGGCGGGGAGCACAAAACGCCCAAGTTTTGTTTTTCTGTCTTGTCCAGCGGGTCTGCTGGTTTTTTGATCAGTAGCGAGCCTAGAAAATTCGATGTTCGGAAGATAGAAATCCTTCCTGAAGAAATGAACCCTTATATCCCCGATACACTTCCAGATTATTGCAAACTTACTAGAATTAGCTACGCCAATCTCGCAGAGCTAATAAACTTTGACGAAGAAGAAATCGCGTCGGCAATAGAACTTTGTCGTATACCTTGCCTTGTTGCCAAAAAAGTTGTTGGGGAGCTGGAAAAAATTCTTCTAGAAGATTTTACTCCTAATCTAAAAGACAAGCTATCGCCTCGGGACGCAAAAAAAGTTATCTACGAATTAAAGACTTTAGTTCTGCGCTCATGCTAGTTTTATTTTTTCGCCAGCGGATGTTTTGTATGGACGAGTTCTTGTAATTGCTCGTCCAACAAGTGCGTGTAGATCTGGGTTGTTGAAATATCCGCATGTCCCAACATCGTCTGAATCGCACGCAAGTCCGCTCCGCCCGCAAGCAAGTGCGTGGCGAAGGCATGGCGCAACTTGTGCGGCGACAGAAGCTTGGCGTCCAAGCCCGCACGCGCCGCCGCCGCCTTCAACAATTGTCCGAAACGTTGGCGCGTCAGATGACCGCCGTGCCCCTTTGTCCTCCCTTGCGACGGGAAAACATACGGTGAGACGCCGCACAAATACGACGGGATGAAATGCCCTCGTACTTTCATATAGGCGTCGTAGGCTGACAGGGTGCTTTCCAGCAACGGCACGAAGCGCGTCTTGCCTCCTTTTCCCGTAATCGTCGCCACCAGGGGCTCTCTCGAAAGCGCGCCGCACTCCAAGCCCACGAGTTCTGACGCGCGCAACCCCGAGCCGTAGCACAGAGAAAGCAGGAGACGCAGGCGCAAGGCTTCCGGCTCACCGAGCGCCGCCTCGCGCTCCAGGCTTTCCACAAGCAGACGCATGGCTTGCAAACTCGGCGTGTGCGGCAGAGTCTGTGCACGCCGCGGAGCGAGAAGATGCACGCTAGGATCTTCAGACAGCAACCGCTCGCTTGCGAGAAAGCGATAGAACTGACGCATCGCAGCATGCCTGCGTGCAGCACTGGAAGATTTCATGCCCCCCTCGTGCATCGAGTGCAACCACGCTTCCAAGTCTTCGCGCTTCGCTGCGGTCAGCTTGCTGCCGCGCTTGTCGAGGAAGCCAGACAAGGCGCGCAAGTCGGTTCTGTAGGCGAGCATGGTGTTCGCTGCCAAGTTGCGCTCGGCAAAGCGTGCGTCCAAAAACCACCCGATCAGGCGTTCGTTCTCACTTTCTGTCGTGGATGCGTCGTCCATAGAAAACATGCCATCAGGGGGGTCATCGCCAAGCCATTGCTTAGGGGAAGAATTCTAGCAGGCTCTGCCATGAGACGGAGCTTCTTGACGGAGCTTCTTGACGAAGCTTGGCAGACTTTTCACAATACGACACAATGCGACACAATGCGAGAAAACGCACGACGGTCTCTCAAAACTCGTCGTCATCTTGTCGTAAAATTTGTCGTAAATCTTGTCTCGAAGTTTGGCAAAGGAGTAGCCCTCTGTTCGATTCTCTGACCCGCTCGTTGGACTCTGTGTTCGTGCATCTGCGCAAGCGCGGCAGCGTGGGAGAGGCGGAACTCACGCAGGCGAAGACAGCCATTCGACGCGCCTTGCTGGAGGCGGATGTCAGCGTAGAGGCGGTCAAGGTTTTTTTCGATGCCTTCGCGCCCCGCGTGGAAGAGCTCAAAGATTCGATTCGTCCCGCCGAAGAGCTGCTGGAGCGTGCGCAGAAGGCGCTCGCGCGATTGTTGGGTGAAGGCGTGCAAAAGCCCCTGCGCTTGGCTTTCGGCGAAGGCAGCGATCCGCCTTGTCTTCTCGTCGTCGGATTGCAAGGCAGCGGCAAGACGACGAGCGCCGTGAAGCTTGCCGCGCGGCTTCAAGAAGAGAAGCACACGCCTTTGCTCGTCTCGTTGGATTTCTCGCGTCCTGCGGCTGAAGAGCAAATGACAACGCTCGCCTTCGGTGCCTCCCTTCCCGTGCTGCCAAGAAAGACGGGCGAGACGATGCGCGCGCTCGCCACGCGAGCAAGGACAGAGAGCTTGCAGCGAGGTGCGCTGTTGATCGCAGACACGGCGGGACGAATGCAGATCGACGAGCAAGCCATGTCAGAGCTCGAAGCCTTGGCGGAGCTGCTACAGCCGCGCGAGACATGGCTTGTCGCCGATGCCATGCTTGGACAAGAGGCGGCGAACATCGCACACCGCTTCCGCGAACGCGTCGATGTGAGCGGGGTGTTGCTAACGCGCATGGACAGCGACGCGCGCGCCGGCGCTGCTTTGTCGATCGCAGCGGCGATCCGAAGACCGATTCGGTTTGCCGGCACGGGCGAAGGCACAGGCGACCTGGAGCCCTTCTTGCCGCAGTCCTTGGCGGGACGAATCTTGGGACGCGGCGATTTGACAGGATTGGCAGAGACCATGCGCCGTACTGCGCCTCAAACATCCAAGCCCTCGACATCGAAGTCGTCGACATCCAAGCCTGCCACCTCTGTTGCCAGCGGCAAGTTCGACCTGAACGCGCAACGCGCACAGATCCGCCAAATGCGCTCCGCGGGCGGCGTCAAGGGCTTGGCGCGACACCTGCCGCAAGCCGTGCGCGACAAGCTAGAAGATGCGCGCATGAAGAGCATGGTTGACGACGACAAGCTCAAGCGGCAGGAGGTCATCATCGATGCCATGACTCCGTTTGAACGACGCAATCCCGCCATCATCCACGCCTCGCGCAAGAGGCGCATCGCTGCGGGCGCGAGCGCCTCGGTCGTCGAGGTGAACCGCTTGCTCAAGACGCATGCCCAAGCCGCGAAGACGATGAAAAAGATGGCGCGATGGGACGAGAAAGTGCTACAAAGAAACATGATGAACCTATTCCGACAATAGCGACCAATGTCCCTATCCATTCGCCTTGCCCGTGCGGGCGCGCACAAGAAGCCTTTTTATCGCGTCGTCGTTGCCGACAAGCGCATGCCGCGCGACGGACGCTTTCTTGAAAAAATCGGCACCTACGACCCTCTGCTTGCAGACAAGCGACAACGCGTGCGCCTCAGCGTCGAGCGGGCGCAGCATTGGATGGCTCGCGGTGCCAAGCCTTCGCGTCGCGTCGCGCTCTTCTTGCACGAGGTGGGTGTCGGCGACAAGCCTGCCGTGCCGCAACAAACGAAGAAATCTCTGCCGCGCAAGAAAGAGCAGGAGCGCCGTGCGGCACAACAGAAACCTGCAGCACAACAGCCTGCAGCACAGCAGCCTGCAGCACAACAAGCCGAGACGGTGCCTGCTTCCTCTTCGCCAGCCCCCTCTTCTCCTGACTCCTCTTCTCCTGACTCCTCTTCTCCTGACTCCTCTTCCGACGACACGCGCGAAGAAAAGAACGACTGACGGAGCGCAGGCAATGACGAATGCGCCGTTCGCCGTTGTCGTGGTGACGCTTTTTCCGCAGCTCTACCCTGGACCTCTTTCTGTTTCTTTGAGCGGCAAGGCGCTTGCGCACGACTTGTGGCGACTGGAGACCGTTGCGCTGAGCGAGCATGCGGGCAAAGGACGCCTCGACGACGCCTGCTTCGGCGGCGGCAGCGGACAGGTGCTTCGACCCGAGCCTTGCGCCGCGGCGCTTGCAGAAGCCTTCGGCAAAGCGCCTGATGGTGCGCTGGGCATCTGTCCTGCGCCGCGCGGCAGACGCATCACGCAAAGCACGATCCGACGCCTCGCGCGCGCATCAGGGCTCGTGTTTCTGTGCGGACGCTACGAAGGCATCGACCAACGCGTTGTCGAAGCGTTCGCGCTCGAAGAGCTTTCGCTCGGCGATTTCGTGCTGGCGAGCGGAGACTGCGCGGCGCTGGCGATCGTCGAAGCGGTCGTGCGTCTGCGCGAGGGCGTGATCAACAACCCGCAAGCCTTGGAACAGGAAAGCTTCGAGGACGGCTTGCTGGAATATCCTCACTACACGCGCCCCGCCCTTTGGCGCGGCAGAGAAGTTCCGCGCACGTTGCGCTCAGGCAACCATGCCGCCATCGCAGCTTGGCGCAAGAAGCAGGCACAGGAGGCAACCCTTGAGCGAAGGCCCGATCTCTGGAAAGAGCATCGGAAAAGAGCTTCGGGCTTGACGGAAACGACCAAATCCGTCTAGAGTGCAGAGGAGGAAGGAAAAACAAAAATAAAAACAAAAATAAAAGCAAAATAAAAGCATAGGATGCTTCTTCCTTGACGACCCGCAACCCCCGAATCGACCACCGATTGACCAAGAATTAACACACGAGACGACATGACCGCCCCTCCTGATATCGAATCTTACGAACGTGCGCAGATCGCCGAAGCCTCCCTTGCGCGCGGCGGAAAGGAAGTGGTGGACTTTCGCGCGGGCGATTCGTTGCGCGTCCAAGTGCGAATCCGCGAAGGCAACAACGAACGCTTGCAAGCCTTCGAAGGCGTGTGCATCGCACGCCACAACGCGGGGCTGGGTAGCAGTTTCACGGTGCGCAAACGTTCCTACGGCGAGGGGGTCGAGCGCATCTTTCCTCTCTACTCTCCGAACCTTGCTACGATCGAAATTGTGCAGCGCGGACAAGTGAGACGCGCGAAGCTCTATTACCTGCGCGAACGGCAGGGCAAGAAAGCGCGCATCGCCGAAGACATGACACGAGCGCGCGAAGACCGCAAGGTCGCTCTGCGCGACAAGGATCGGGCCCTTGCGGCAGAAAGTGCCGTCAAAAAGAACGCCGACGAACAGGCGGAAAAGCGGGCTTGACACGCGAGGGGAAATCCGAGGGAAAACCCGAGGGGAAACCTGAGGGGAAACCCTAGAAACCCCAAGCAGGAGAAGCACGAGGATCGTCATGGCACAGACGCTGTTTGACAAAGTTTGGGACAGCCATGTCGTCGAGCGCAGGGCGGACGGGGGCGCGTTGCTCTACATCGATCGTCACTTGGTTCATGAGGTGACCTCTCCGCAGGCTTTCGAGGGGTTGCGTATGTCGCATCGCAAAGTTCGCCGTCCTAGCGCGACGCTTGCGGTGGTCGATCACAATGTGCCGACCTTGAACCGCGACAAGGGACTGGCGGGGGTTGGCGACAAGGCTTCTCGACTTCAAATCGAGACGCTGGAGCGCAACTGTCGTGATTTTGAAGTGCCTCTTTTTTCCTTGAACGATCACAGGCAGGGGATCGTGCATGTGATCGGTCCTGAGCAAGGGCTGACGCAACCCGGCATGACGATCGTCTGCGGCGATTCGCACACGGCGACGCACGGCGCGTTCGGCGCGCTTGCCTTCGGGATCGGCACTTCGGAGGTCGAGCATGTGCTGGCAACGCAAACATTGCGCGTGGGACATTTGCACAACATGCGCGTCTCGGTTGCGGGCGACCTTCCCTTCGGGGTGAGCGCGAAGGATATGATCTTGGCGATCATCGGCAAGATCGGCACGGCGGGGGGAACGGGACATGTGATCGAGTATGCGGGCGAAGCCGTGCGTGCGCTCAGCATGGAGGCGCGCATGACGGTCTGCAACATGTCGATCGAGGCGGGCGCGCGTGCCGGGCTTATTGCGCCCGACGAGACGACCTTCGCCTATGTGCGCGGGCGACCGCTTGCGCCTCAGGCAGAGATGTGGGAGCAGGCGTGCAACTATTGGCGCACGCTTGCATCGGACGCGGACGCCCATTACGAGCGCGAGGAGGTGTTGGATGCCAAACAGATCGCTCCGCAGGTGACTTGGGGGACAAGTCCTGAGCATGTGATTCCGATCACGGCGAGCGTGCCGCAACCCGTAGGCGATCAACAGCAGCAGAACGCTCTGCGCCGCGCGCTCGATTACATGGGGTTGCAAGCGGGAACGCCGATGCAGGGGATCGCTATCGACAAGGTTTTCATCGGGTCGTGCACGAACGGACGCATCGAAGACTTGCGCGTCGTTGCAAAGATCGTCGAGAACAAAAAAGTAGCCGACTCCGTCCAAGCCATGGTGGTGCCGGGCTCAGGGATCGTGAAGGCGCAGGCGAAAGAAGAGGGGCTCGATCGCATTTTCCTCGACGCGGGCTTCGAATGGCGCGATGCGGGTTGCTCCATGTGTCTGGGAATGAACGAGGATCGCTTGATGCCGCAGGAACGTTGTGCCTCCACCTCCAACCGCAACTTCGAGGGCAGACAGGGACGCGGCGGCAGAACGCATCTCATGAGCCCCGCCATGGCTGCTGCGGCTGCCTTGCACGGCAAGCTCGCCGATGTGCGCGACATCCTCTAAGACACAACGAGGGACATAGTGAAAGGCAACAGCAACAGCAACAGCAACAGCAACAGCAACAGCAACAGCAACAGCAAAGGCAAAGGCAACGGCATAGTGTGATGGAAAAGTTTCAACCCGTTCGAAGCGTCGCCGCACCGCTGGATATGCAGAATGTCGATACGGACATGATCGTCCCGAAGCAGTTTCTCAAGACTGTCGTGCGCGACGGGCTGGGCGAAGCTTTGTTCTACGACCTGCGCTTCACGCCCGAAGGAGAAAAGAAAGCCTGCTTTGTGCTCAACAAGGAGCCGTGGCGAGAGGCGAAGATTTTGGTTGCGGGCGAAAACTTCGGTTGCGGTTCGTCGCGCGAACACGCGCCGTGGGCTTTGCGCGGCTTCGGCATCCGCGTGATCGTAGCCTCGCGTTTCGCCGACATCTTCTACAACAATTGTTTTCAAAACGCGCTGTTGCCGATCGTCCTTCCCGAAGAGGAGGTGCGAAAACTCATGGAGCAAGCCGCGCGCGGCAGCAACGCTGTCTTCTCCGTCGACTTGGAGCGCCAGGAGATCGTCACTCCTGACGGCATCGTTCCTTTCGAGATCGACGCGGAGCGCAAGAAGACCTTGCTGGAGGGGCGCGATGCCATCGTCGACACTTTGGAACAGCTTCCCGCGATCGAATCGTTCGAGCAACGACAACGCGCTCGAAACCCGTGGCTACATCCCTGAGCGACCTGAGCGACCTGATCAACAAAAAAACTCATTCGATTCTGTTGTTGCCAGGGGACGGGATCGGCCCTGAGATCGTCTTGCAAGCGCGGCGCGTCTTGCAGGCGTTCGTGAAAGAGGGAGAGCTCGCGCTCGCGTTGGAAACAGAGGTGGTCGGGGGGGCTGCGTGGTCGCGCGAAGGCGACCCTCTACCTGAGCGTGTGTTGGAGAAGGCGCGCGCTGCCGATGCCATCCTGTTGGGAGCGGTAGGTTCCCCTGAGTTCGACCGCGATGCGCCGCGCGACAAAAGACCGGAGGTGGCGTTGTTGCGCTTGCGTAAAGAGCTGGACTTGTTTGCGAATATCCGTCCTGCGCGTTGTTTCGAGGCGTTGGCGGAGGCGTCCAGTTTGAAGGCGGAGCTTGTGCGCGGACTGGATATCGTGATCGTGCGCGAGTTGAGCTCGGGGGTTTATTTCGGGGAGCCACGCGGCGAGCAGGTTCTACCCGATGGCAAGAAACGTTGGATCGACACGCAAGCTTACGACGAGGAGGAGGTTGTGCGAATCGCCGATGTGGCGTTTTCGCTAGCGCGCGAGCGGCGTGGCAAGCAAGGCGATCAGCATGGCAAGCCGTGTGGAGCGGTTCATTCTGCGGACAAGGCGAATGTGATGGAGACGGGACATTTTTGGCGAAAGGTCGTGAGCGCGCGTCATGCGAGCGATTTTTCGGATATAACGCTAGAGCATATCTTGGCGGACAATTGCGCGATGCAGTTGGTGCGTGCGCCCAAGCAGTTCGATGTGATTTTGACGGACAACCTTTTCGGCGATTTGCTTTCGGACGTTGCGGCGATGTTGACGGGAAGTCTGGGCATGCTGGCATCGGCGAGTTTGGGCAAACAGGATGCGCAAGGAAAACAAGCTGCGATGTATGAACCTGTTCACGGGAGCGCGCCTGATTTGGCGGGGAGGTGTGTTGCGAATCCGTTGGCGACGATCTTGAGCGTTGCAATGTTGTTGCGGCTTTCGTGCGAGCGCGAGGATTTGGCGACGCGAGTGGAGGATGCCGTCGAGCGTGTGCTGCAAAATGGGTTGCGCACGGCGGACATTGCAACCGAGGGGGAGAAGCCCGTCTCGACAGAGGCGATGGGCGATGCGGTGCTGATGGAGATTAATAAAAAATCTGTGAACAAGTCTCTTTGACAAGTTTGCTTTTCTTGTTTTTTGTGCTATGAAGATGACATTATGGCGATTGCTCCGCTAGAGGCTGCGAAGTTTGTTTGCGAGGTAAGCGGGTGGAGCGTCACAAACCTGTCTCTGCAAAAAATTTTGTATTTCTGCCATTTGGCGTTTCTCGGCGAGAATGAGGGCAAGCCCTTGTTTGACGAAAGCTTTGAAGCATGGGAATTAGGTCCTGTTCTACGCAGCGTCTACAACTATACAAAAAATAAGAGAGTTGAAAAAAACAACATCAAAAAATCTGTTTTCTATGATATTGAAAGCGTTGGAGAAAACAGCAATAGCAAAGAAGTTCAAACCCTTGCATTTTTCACAAAGTATCTTGCTGATCTCCACCCTTCGACGCTTGTTGATTGGTCTCATTGGGAGGGAGGAGCTTGGAAAAAAAACTATTCGGAAGATTGCAAGCATCCTATACCCAACAAAGACATTAAGAACGACTATCCTAAAATTTTGTGCGACAGTATGCATAGTGTGCGTGAAGGGGAAAAACTTAAAGATATTTTTCTTATCTCGAAAAAAGAAAATTTTAAAAACAAACTAATTTTAGCTCTTGATTTTCCTAGCATAGAAAAATCAAGAGCAATGGTTGACAGATTGGAGGACGAAGTTAATTTTTTCAAGGTTGGCATGGAAATTTTTTTTCAAAGAGGCGGAATTGATTTTGCCAAAAGTTTAAAAGACAACGGAAAAAAGGTATTTTTTGACGCAAAGTCTTTGGATATTCCTCGGACTGTCGAAGCTGCGGTCAATTCCATCGCCGAGTTGAATTTTGATTTTATGTCCGTCCACACTCTTTCTTATTCTCTATTAAAACACTTGGGAGAAAATATAGAAAGAAAAAATACCCGATTAATAGGAGTAACCCTTTTGACGAGCATCAGTGCTAAAGAGTTAGAATTTCTTGGAATCAAACAAAGCCCCGAAGAGATGGTGCTTGCGCTCGCTCGGCATGCGATCAAGGTCGGCAAGCTCGACGGATTGGTCTCCTCAGGCAGAGAAATCAAGGTTTTGCGCGACAAATACCCCGACGCTGTTCTCATTACCCCTGGCATTCGTCCGCGAGGGGCGGAGAGGCATGACCAGCGGCGCACGACGACTCCGCGTGAAGCCATCGCTGCGGGAGCCGATCATATCGTTGTCGGAAGACCGATCACGCAGGCGGAAGATCCGTGTCGCGCGGTCGAGCAAATTCTCGCAGAGATCGAACAAGGCGAAGAGGATTATTGCGCGTAGCGTGTCTGTTGCGCGAGCGCGTCTTTTTGTCACGAAAAGCCCGTCCCTGTCATCCCTTGTTCGAGAACACTCAAAACAACAATGCCCAATAATGCCGCGCCTCCCACAAAACAAACAACCCCATGCCCACAAAAACAACCCCCAGCAATCCATCATAAACAAACGCATTGCGCCGATACACACGCTGAATGCCCGCCCGCTTGAAGACAACAACAACCGAGCCGTACCACAAGAACTTGACGGAAAACCCAAACACCAACAACAACCCCTTGCCTTGAATCGGCAGCCCTGCGACCAGCGGTGCAAACACCGCCACGAAAAAAGCCAATGCCTTCGGATTGGACAAACTCACCAACAACCCTTTTCGAAATCCGCCGAGCTTTGAACGAGACTTGTTCTCCTTCTTGTCTTCTCTTTTGTCCCCTCTCGTGATCTTCTGTTGCGCGCTTGCCTGTTGCGCCTCTTGCATCGAAGCTCGCGCTTTCCTAAAGCTGTCGGCAGCCAACAAGACAAGGAATCCGCCGCCGAATATCGAGACGAACAACCCAACCCCTGCATGCCTTTCCGCTAGAGTTCCGACCGCAAACATGGCAACCGCGGCGTTCAAAGTTGCCCCGCACACATAACCGAGCATCGAACAAAAGGCGACAGCCCTGCCTTCTTGTAAACCCACCTTCGTCATGAAGACGAAAGCAGGACCGGGGCTCACGACGACGAGCGCGTAGATACCGAGCGCAACAAAGAAAGAATCTTGCATTACAAATTCTTGCATTACAAATTCTTGCATCACAAATTTTTGTGTCCAATCTCGTTATGCGCTCATGCCTTTTCGAGTTTTGTGACATGGACGGAGACGATTCTATTCTCCTCCTTTCGCAGGATCGTGAAGCGAAATCCGTGGAAGACGAACTGCTGTCCCTGCTCGGTGAGGTCTCTCGCCTCCTGCATGATGAGTCCCGCCAGCGTCACGACCTTGTCTTCGGGCAGGAGCCAGTTCATCTCGCGGCGCAAAGTGCGCAACGGCACATCGCCTGCGACGATATAGCCGCCGTCGGCGAGCGCGCGTATCTCCTGCGAGGTCGTTGCGTCGTGCTCGTCGTCGATGTTGCCTACGATCTGCTCGATCACATCTTCCAGCGCGACGATTCCCATAAATGCGCCGTACTCGTCGACCACGATTGCAACATGCTCGCGGCGCTTTTGAAAAGCGCGCAGCTGGTCGCGCAACTTCGTGCTTTCAGGAACAAACCACGGTGCGCTGAGACAATCGCGCAACGAGAAAGGAGACGCGCTTCGCTCGTGCTGCGTGCGCTCTTGTCGAGGTCTGCCTTGCCCTCGATCGTACCACTGGCGGAAGAAAGCCTTGGCGTGCAGCACGCCGATGATGTTGTCCTCGCTCTTGTCGAAGACGGGAAATCTTGTCCATGGGCTTTCGACGACGAATCGCGCGACGGTGGCGAAATCCCATGCTGCGTCGACCATGGCGACCTCTTTGCGGTGCGTCATGATGTCTTCGAGCGACGCCTCGTCGAGGTCCAGCACCGAGTGCAGCATCTTGTGTCCTTCGCCCAAGCGCGGCGTGTGGAGGTCGATGGCACCGCGCATCGTTTCGATGCGCTCGCGCGTTGTCGCCAGCACATCGACGCCCCGTTGCGGCGTTGCGCCCAGCAAGCGCAACAAGGTGCGCAACGGACGGGTGATGGGCTGCAAGACGAAGACGAGCGGACGCAAGATCGGGGCGACCCACAGAGCCGTCTTGTCGGCACGCATTAAGGCCCAGCTTTTGGGCAAGACTTCGGCGAACACGACCGTTGCCACCGTCATGACCAACGTTGCCCACAGCACGCCTTGCGCGCCGAAGAGGTGCAAGGCGAGGCTTGTCGCCAGAGCGGCGGCGAGAATGTTGACGAGGTTGTTGCCGATCAAAATCGTACCGAGCAACAAGTCCTTGCGCTCGCGTAGCTTTTCGACGATACCCGCCCGCCAGTCGCCTTGGCGTGCCAGCTCTCGAATGCGTGCGCTCACGCTGGTAAGCGCCGTCTCTGCGCCCGAGAAAAATCCCGACAGCACGATCAACGCGACGATGACAACCCCGTGCCACCACATTTCAAGCAAGGGAGAGGCGTTCGACATCCGCGCTATGCCGAATCGTGCGCCAGTTCCTGCAAGATCGGCGCGAGGTAGGCGTGCAACGATTTCAATTCCATCGGCCCCTGCAAGGCGCACTTGCCGATTTTGCTCGGCAAGACCAGTCGCAAGGCGCCCGCGTGGCGTTTTTTGTCTTGGCTCATCGCCTCCACCCATCGTTCTGCCCGCGACAGCTGTTGTACTCGCGTAGTGCCAATGTCCAAGTCGGACAATCGCACGGGCAAGCCGCACGATCGCGCGTGCGCCTCGAAGCGCGTCGCAACTTCAGCCGAGCAATATCCCTTCGCCACGGCAAGGCGCGTCGCTACGACACAGCCCAACGCTACCGCCTCGCCGTGCGCGACGCGATAGAGCGAAAGGCACTCCAAAGCATGACCGAAGGTGTGTCCGAAGTTCAACAGCGCACGTTCGCCGCCTCGTTCCTGCTCGTCGCGCTCGACGATGCGCGCTTTGATGCGAACGCTGTGGACGACCGCCTTTCTCAAGACACGCGGTTCTCTTGCAAGCAGGCGCGCGCCGTGCGCCTCCAGCCAAACGAAAAAGCTTTCGTCGGCGATCATGGCGTACTTGAGGATTTCCGCATAACCGCAACGCATCTCGCGTTCGGGAAGGCTCGAAAGCGAATCCGTGTCGCAGAAGACGCCAGCAGGCTGACGGAAGACGCCCAGCATGTTTTTGCCCGACACGCTGTTGACACCGTTCTTGCCACCGATGGCGGCATCCACCTGCGCAAGCAGTGTCGTCGGAAAAAGCGCGAAGGGAATGCCGCGCATGAAGACGGAAGCCGAGAAGGCTGCCAAATCACACAGCACGCCGCCGCCCAGCACCAGGGCAAAGCTCTGCCTGTCCGCGCCGAGCGCCGCGAAACGGAGGCAGAGCTTTTCGACGCTACCGAGCCTTTTCTGCTGTTCCGAGACGCTGAGCGCAAGCACGACGACGACAAACCCTTGGGCTTGCAAGCTCTCTCGCAAGAGCTCTGCGTAAGCGGCGAGCTTGCGTTCGACGACGAGGATCACCTTGCCCTGCCCTGCCTGCCGCGCCAGCAGGGCGGGTGCTTGTTCGAACAATCCTGGTCCTACGAAAATCTTGTAGCTTTCGGAGGGAAGGCGGAGGTCGATCGATTCGCTCTGTTCGACCGCAGACAAGTGCGGCGCACGCGCGTTGCTGTCTTTCGGCTCGAAACGTTTGACCAAGTCGTCCAGCGACTCTTTCTCTGATACGACAAGCCGCGCGTGGGCTTTCGCGTAGTGTCGCTTGCGTTTCTCGTACATGGCTTTGAGCAGCGCCTTGAGTTTTCCTTTGGAATGTTCTTCGTCTTGGAGCAGAGGGCGGATTTGCCTCTGCTGTCGATCGCTTGCAAGGCGGCGTTCCAAAAGGGGCAGCGGACAATCGATCCAAACGGTGGTGAAGGAATTTTGCAAGACCTTGCGCGTTGCAGGGTGAGCCATCGCTCCGCCGCCGCTCGCCAGGACGAAGGGTTTCACGCGCCCTTGCGCCCAGCCCTCGGCGAGGCTTCGGATGACTTTGAGCTCTGATGTGCGAAAATGGGCTTCGCCCTTGTGCGCGAACAGAGAGGCTATCGTCGAGCCTTCTTTCTCTTCGACGAGCGTGTCGCTGTCGTAAGCATCGATGCGTAACTTTTCTGCGAGCGCGTGCGCAAGGCTAGTCTTGCCGCATCCCGACAAGCCCACGAGCGCCCAAGGTTTTCGGTCGACAAGCCTGACGGAGGGAGGCGGGCAAGGTTCAAGCGAACCGAAGGGCGAGGGCAATGGCAAGGGCGAGGGCGAGGGCGAGGGCGAGGGCGAGGGCGAGGGCGAGGGCGAAGGCGAAGGCGAAGGCGAGTTCAAGCGTCTGTCTTTGACAGAGCGTGGCATGCAAAAAATTGCGACTTATCTGGTATGCTCTCTTCAGCGACGACTATACCACACAACTTTGCGACGGGCATGGCGAAGAATCCCTCTCTCCTCTCAGCGGCAGACCGAACTTGCCCCCCCCGCCTTTCGCTAGTTGTCAGTGGCGGTATCGCCGCCTACAAGGTTCCTCAGCTGTGTCGAGAGTTGCGTGTGCGCGGCTTCGATTTGCGCGTTGTTGCGACGCAAAACGCGCTGCGCTTCGTCGCCAAGGAGGCTTTGGCACAAGCGAGCGGAGCGGCGGTTGCCTGCGATCTGTTTTCCCACGATCAGGATTGCGAGGACATGGCGCATATCCGCCTTGCACGTTGGGGGCAATGTGTGTTGGTCGTGCCTGCGACGGCGAACTTTTTGGCACGCCTTGCGCATGGGCTTTGCGACGACTTGGGGACGGCATTGTTTGCCGCTTTGGAGCAACATGTTCCTGTTTTTGCGGCGCCTGCGATGAACCCGCAGATGTGGCAAAACCCTGCGAATGTTGCGAATGTCGCCGTGTTGCAGAAGCGCGGCGTAGAGCTGCTGGGGCCTTGCGTCGGCAGGACTGCCTGCAACGAGGTGGGAACGGGACGCATGCTGGAGCCTTTGGAACTCGCCGAGCGGATGGAGGCGTTTCGTGCGCACGCGAGAATGTTTGTCGGACAGAGTGTTCTCATCACCGCTGCTGCCACGCGCGAGGCGATCGACCCTGTGCGTTTTCTATCGAATCGCTCTTCTGGGAAGCAGGGTTTTGCGCTTGCACGAGCTTTCGCCGCGAGCGGTGCGGAGGTTCTGTTAGTTGCGGGAGCGAGTTCTGTGCCTGCTCCCGTCTCGCCGCGCATCACGACGGTTGTGGCGGAAAGCGCTGAGGCGATGGCGCGTGCGTGCCGCTCGGCTTGTCTCGACAAGGGGCGTGGTGCACCCTTTGCTGTTGCCGTTTGTGCGGCGGCGGTTGCGGACTTTCGTGCGAGGCATCCGTACGGAAGCAAGCCCTCGAAGCGAGATGCCGCCTGTACGCTTGCGCTGGAGGAAACCCCCGACATTTTGAGAGAGCTCTCGACGATGGAGCAAGGAATTCGTCCGCGCCTGGTCGTAGGCTTTGCGGCGGAGACGGAGGCTGTTGCAAGCGCTTCTTTGGCGAGCAAGCAGCGCACGAAGAAAAGGGCGAAGGGTTGCGACTGGCTGATTGCCAACGATGTTTCGGACGGCAAGGTCTTCGGTGGCGAGGTCAATCGCATCCAACTGCTGGACGAGACGGGTAAGATGGAGGTATGGGATGTGATGACGAAGGAACTTCTTGCAAGGCGCATCGTTGTCAGAACAGCCCAATGGCTGCAGCGGCAAAACAAGCGACAAGACGAGCAGCAAAGCCGCCTGCGCGCGACAACATCCGCATGACGCACGCCAGCGCCAAGGTCGATTCTGCTACTGTGACCTTGCGCGTTCTGCCGCACGGCGAGGGGCTGGGTTTGCCGCGTCGCGCGAGCGCGGGTAGCGTCGGCTACGACCTTCAAGCTGCCGTTTCGGACAAGCTCTTGTTGGAGGTGCGCACACCTTTGGCGGTGCCGTGCGGGATCGCGCTTGCGCTGCCTGACTTTACAGAAGCGCAGATTCGCCCGCGCTCTGGGTTGGCATTGAGGCATGCGATCACTTGTCTGAACGCGCCGGGGACGATCGACAGCGACTATCGCGGCGAGATCAAGGTGATTCTCGTCAATCATGGCAACACGCCTTTCGTCATCGAGCGCGGCATGCGCGTTGCGCAGATCGTCTTTGCGCGCGTTCTGCCGGTGCGCTTTGTGGAAAGCGCTGCTTTGGAGGCGAGTGTGCGCGATCGCAAAGGGTTCGGCTCGAGCGGGATGCAAGCGCTTGCAGACGAGTCGGCGTGGTGACGAGAAGATACTGCTAGAATGCTGCGAGGTAGCCCTGCTCCGATCGAAGTGCGCGTGATGCGTGGCGAGGATGGATTGCTCACCGAGTCGCTCCATGTCTGCCATGCTGTTGTTTGCAAGGGCTACGGGGAAGTGCTTGCGAGCTACGGCGAGCAGGACATGCCAACCTTTCCGCGCTCGGCGATTAAGATGTTGCAGGCGGTCGCTTTCGCCGAAGACGCAACCGTGCAACCCTTAGTGGCATCTTTTGGACAGGCGCAAGCGCAAGATTGTCTCGCGCTCGCCTGCGGTTCGCACAATGGCGAGGAGGGGCATGTTGCGCTGGTGCGCCGTTGGCTCGCTGCGCTTGGCTTGGAGGAGCGCCACCTCGCCTGCGGTTCGCACGCCCCTTTGGATCAAGCGAGCGCGGCGGCACTGGTGCGACAAGGCGCGGAGCCTCAACCTGCTCATCACATGTGTTCGGGCAAACACTGCGGCATGCTGACGCTTGCGCGCGCGCGGGGGTGGGAGGTCGAGGGGTATTGCGAACATGACCACCCTGTCCAAAGGCGTGTGCGCGAGGTGTGCGAGAATTTTTTTGCGCTCGACCTGACGCAAGTGACGCGCGGACGCGACGGATGCTCGGTTCCCACCTTTGCCGTGCCTTTGCGCGCGCTTGCGCGTGGCATGGCGTGCTTTGCGACGCACGAAGGGCTTGGGGGAGAGCGCGGGCAGGTGGCAGAGAAGGCGACTGGGAAGGTAATGCAGAGGCTTTTTGACGCTATGGTATCTCGTCCTTTTTTCGTCGCGGGCAGCGGGCAAGCCGACACGCGCATGGTTGAACGGGGGCGGGGGCGTTTTGTCGTCAAGTCGGGTGCGGAGGGCGTTTATACGGCTGGAGTTCCTGAGTTGTCGCTGGGAATTGCGGTGAAATGCGCTGACGGAGCCAGTCGTGCTGCGAGGGCTGCGATGGCGTTGTTGTTGAAGAAGCTGGAAATTTTTTCGGACGAGGAGAAAGATTATTCCGACCGCGTTTTGACGAACTTTCGCGGGTTTAAGGTTGGCAAGATCGAAGCGCGCTTGCCCGAATAGGCGAACATGTTCATGTCGTCAAATTCCCGCTTTTCTACGATTGCATGCCTGACATAGCATCTGACAATTCTCACTGACAGTCTTGCCTTGCTTGCTCCATGGCGTGATGTGGTCTGCTTCCATTTCTTTGAGTTCGAAATGTTTCTCGCAGATTGTACAGATACCGTTCTGTCTCTCGTAGGATTCGCGTTTTTGTTTATCATTAAAAGTGCGAAGGCTCAGATGCTTCTCGTCTCGCGTTAAAACATACGGATAGATGCCTGACTTTTTTGTTACATCTTCGTCTTCCATAAGAGTCTTGATTTCTTTTTCTAGTTCCTTAGAGTCGAATTTTTTGTCTTTGAGATCGTTGTAGAGAAAGCCGTACGGCACTCCTTTCATTTCTTTGCGATAGTCAGGGAAAATAACCTTGACCCAGTCGATCACTTTCTGAAAATACAACCACAGCTCATTCGCATTCACTTCTTTTTGGTGCTTGCTCATGTAGTTTTCTATCTGTCCCTTTGAAATCCATTTAATCGCTGTTTCTAGATACTCCTGCCTGATTGACGAGCCTACGAGATAATCATGAGCGATGTTGTAAGCAGGACACGACTGCTTGCTAAAATACCTTTTTGCGTCTGTCAGCCATGATCCTGCGTAGACGGCATTGCGAAGTTCTTGGTCTGTCAGCTTCAAGCCTGCGATGTTGATGATTTTAAACCATTCTAGTCTTTCTGAATCTTTTCCAGCGCAATGATACACCATCACTTTGTAGTCGAGGATTTGTTCTTGTTGGTCTTGTTGTAGGTTGTGAAAGTACAGTTTTTCATAAGCGAAGTCGCCGTTTACATACTGACAGATAGAAATTGTTCTCTGCTGTCCGTCGATGATCTCAAATTTGTTGTTGCCTTGTACTGACCAGTACATCGTGTTGAGAGGGAATCCTTTTCGTACAGACGCGATGACGGCATTTCGCTGCTGTTCTTTATAGATAAATTCCCTCTGATATTTGGGTCTGACATCAAGGTTGCCACCGAGGGCTGTCACTCCTTCATCGATCGAATCCTTGTATCCCTCTGCCAAGTCTCGAATGGTGATTTCTTTCAGTTCGATTTTCATCGCTTTTTCCTCCTAATGATGATTCTTCTATAAAGGGTTTTTCCGTTGAGATTTGGACCCTTGCCTCTCCACCCCTCCAAATCATCCAATCCCATAATATCAAAT
>JABACB010000319.1 GCA_014237925.1 Alphaproteobacteria bacterium | reverse complement strand
CCACACAATCTTCTCCTCACCCGATCCTTCCCTAATAACCCCATCACCTCTGCGATATTCGGACCACGCTCGCAACCCAACAATCCCACTCGCAAAGACACATACAACACACGACCCTCCAATGTCACTTCTTTCGCGATATCCTGCACAAATTGAACCCAATCAACCTCCTCTTTTTTCTCGTCTAACACTTTTGCGACAGCAACCCGAATGTTTTCCGAAGGCAGCTGACGCCCTATCGTGTCGTCTTCAGAAAAACCACGCCGTACCCAATCTCCCGCTTGTCCGACATCATCACAATTTTCTCGAAACAACCGCCAAAACAATTCCCCGTCCTCTTCCTCCAACAGCCGCTGTTCCTCATCGGCTAACCTCGCCCACACCTCCTGCCATTTCATGTTCGCCACCACACGACGATTCACCTCGCGCAAATGCCCCATGTCCAACACCGGAGAGGCGCGACCAAATTCCGTGAAAGAAAACTCCCGCACCACCTCTTCCCAATTCTCGTCACCTCGCGCCGTCTTGCTGGTGCCAACCCTAGCCAACAACAACAACAACGCCTTCGCCTCCATTCCCCCCTCCCGCCAG
>JABACB010000318.1 GCA_014237925.1 Alphaproteobacteria bacterium | reverse complement strand
CATCATTCCATTCAATAAGGAATATACGCCACATTGGAGAGTAATTATCATCACCTATACTTGCAACGCCAATTCCAGGTTGGAAACCCAACGGACCTGTACCTGCTAAACCATTTTTGAACTGGTACAAATCAACTGCTGCAGAGTTTGCAAGTAATGAAGCCGTGGTCGGTGTATGCAGAACTCCCATTGTATTAGCCGGACCAGATGGTGTAGCGTCTGTTACTATATAGTATATTGTACTACCATCAGGACCCCATCCACGATGTGCGATAAATGTAACTGTCATATCATCAAGATCAATATTTGTAATTTGACCGCCACCATATTCAAGATGATCATCTACAGCATTTTCATTGATCTGTAATTGTCCATCAGGCCACATTATAAATGGCATATTGATCACCACATCTAGTGGAATTAAGGTTACTTTACCTTGCGCTACGGCAGATTCTATATCATCTTCAGATTTTAATACTGTAGGCACCACATCATCATTCCAAATAACATGTACATGTGATTTCAGAGGACTATAGCCATCTTGATTTGGAATTGACGTAAATACTTCAGACTGGAATCCATGTACACCATC
>JABACB010000317.1 GCA_014237925.1 Alphaproteobacteria bacterium | reverse complement strand
TATTGTAAAAAAGAAAAAATCTGTCGTGCAAGGGGAAAATAGTTTTTTCTATAATTTTGGCTTCAGAGCCAAGAGCCTAATAGAAAAAACTATTTTCCCCACACACTCCTATTCTTTTTTGCTCAAAAGCCTATGATTTTTTCAATCCTATTTACACAAAGACACACAAGATTGAAAAAACCCATAGTCTTTTGAGCAAGAACACGATATTATTTGACTATTTTATTGCAAAAAGGTAAAAATTTTCTAACAAGGCGACAGAGACATCGCCCTATTAGAAAATTTTAGAATACTACAAATGGAAAAATCAATAACTTATCAAGAAATCTTTATGAAGTTAACACCTCCTTTTACTAATTGGGAAGAGGTTGCTAATGAATTGAAAATATCTGTTGATCAAGTTATTGATTTTTACAAAAATGTAGAGCTCCGCAATCTAATAAAACAACATTTTCAAAGTGAAGTGCAAATGTTAATCAATGATGCATTGCATTCATTGAAATATAATATCCAACAAGGAGATCAAAAAGCTATTCAATTTGTACTTTCTAATCTAGGGCAATCATTCGGATTCAATCAAACAAAAAAAGAAAG
>JABACB010000316.1 GCA_014237925.1 Alphaproteobacteria bacterium | reverse complement strand
CAACAAGAACAAGAACAAGGACAAGAAAAAGGAGAAGGTGTCGGCGTGCGACTCTCCCTCTCGGATGCCATGCGCGCGCTCGCCAAAGAAGGCATCGCCTCCGTCCTCTGCGAAGGCGGAGCAAAACTAGCGCACGCTCTCCTCCTCGAAAATCTTGTCGACCGACTCATCCTCTTCTCCGCTCCGCACGCCCTTGGCAACCAAGGACTCTCCATGCTCGAAGGCACCCCCCCCCAACGCTTCGATTTCCTACAAGAAGAAGCCATTCGACTCGGAGAAGACGAAATACGCACCTTCCGCATCCCCCAAAACAATCATGTTTAGCGGTATCATCAGCCATACGGGAAAAGTCGTCGCGCGGGAGGAAAGTCTCGCAGACTCAAGCAACGCAGATTGGCGCATCACGATAGAAACCGACATGGAAGCCTCGCGTTGCGCGCTCGGCGCATCGATCGCTTGTAATGGAATCTGTCTCACTGTTGCACAGCACGAATGCTCCCCAAACAACGACTCTCGACACGGCACATCGCGCTTCGTCGTGCAGGCAGGGGCGACGACACGCGAGCGCACCACACTCTCAGAATGGTCTGTCG
>JABACB010000315.1 GCA_014237925.1 Alphaproteobacteria bacterium | reverse complement strand
AGTTTCTGGCAGCGACGGCAACGACGACAATCTTATCGTCGTCCCTGGCACGACAACTACGGTTACAGGGGGTAGTGGAGACGCAGATACCGTTTCGTTTGAAGACTTTGCGGATACTGGCGATACGGTGTCGCTCACCCTTGTTAACGGCGGCGGCACAGCCACGATCGTCGACAGCGGGGGAGTGCCTCAAAGCGTCGCGGTGGAAAATATACGCCACATCACGGGTAGCGCGGGCGATGACACGCTCACGGGCGATGACAACATTGACCTCGGCAAGGGCAACATCCTGAAAGGCGGCGCGGGCAACGACATCTTGGACGGCGGCGCGGGAGCAGACACGCTCTACGGAGGCACGGGTGCCACAGGCGAGACAGGGACAGGCGCAGACACCCTCACGGGCGGCGCGGGCAACGACAATCTCTACGGCGGCGCGGGCGTGGATAACTATAGATTCTTCGTGGGCGATGGCACAGATACCATCATCGATGAAGCAGGAGATACCATGACCTTGCAATTCATTGGGAGTACATACGCAGCCGTGGATTTCGTCACAGCCAATATCAACAGGGTGGGCGACAATCTTGTCATCACCCT
>JABACB010000314.1 GCA_014237925.1 Alphaproteobacteria bacterium | reverse complement strand
GGATTAGTTACATTGATGGATCAAAAGCTTTCAACTCTTGATGAAAAGCTGCATGAGATATCTTCAAAGATTTCTGCAACATCCGCACAGATAGAAACATACGAAAAGCCCTCTCGCAAGGAATCCAAACCGCGCATTCAAGTTTCCAAAATACCTAATATTCGACAGCAGAAAATTTCCCAACCAGAAAACATGCGCGAGCGCGTGGAAATTACCACCCTCACTCCGCTTGCAAAAGGATCCCAGTCTTTTGATCTGTCAAAATCTAAAGTCAATATACCACAAACAACATTACAGCATTCAGAGCCAAAAACAGAATACAGACCTGTTATTGATACACCAAGACCAAACATACCCAAACCCGTATCAGAGCCAGAATACTCTCCTCTGCAACCAAACGTGGAAATTCCAAAGCAAACAGCTCCCACAATACCTCCAAAAGTAATTCAGGATCTGACTCCCGAACCAGATGCAGATTTGGAAGATACATCGGATCTTGACAAACTCAAAAAAGACATTATGAAGACTTTGGAAAAATTAGACCAGGTAGAGGTGGAATAGACGTCATTTGATGGTGCCTTTGAGGCATTATCATCTG
>JABACB010000313.1 GCA_014237925.1 Alphaproteobacteria bacterium | reverse complement strand
CAACGACATAATTAGGGGCAACGACCAGTCCAACATCTTAGAAGGCGGCGATGGCGACGACGAACTCTACGGAGGAGGAGGCGAAGACAAACTTGAGGGCGGCGCGGGCGACGATACCATCCAAGGCGGTGCGGGACGCGACGACCTCGACGGCGGCGCAGACAACAGCCACCTCCCCGATGGCAAAGGCGACACCCTCTCCTACGCGGGCGAGAACGATCCCGCAAACACAGGCGTTGCCGTCGATTTGGGGGGCGGACAGACAGCGAAAGACTATAGCCCAGGTAGTGGTACTGAAGTTCAGCGCACTGGGGCTGACTACCGCGACGTGATCAAAAACTTTGAAAATGTCATCGGCACCGAACATGATGACCTGATTACAGGCAACAACGATGGAAACACCCTTCAAGGCGGTGCGGGCGACGACACCTTGCGCGGCGCAGGCGGCAACGACGAGATATCAGGCGGGGGTGACAACGACATCATCGATGGCGGTAGCGGCGACGACATCATCGATGGCGGCGAGGGTGTAGACACGATCGAAGGCGGCAGCGGCGTAGACACGATCGAAGGCGGTGAGGGCAACGATATCATCGATG
>JABACB010000312.1 GCA_014237925.1 Alphaproteobacteria bacterium | reverse complement strand
AAGCATATCTTGCCCCGCTGTTCTTCCTCCATATTTGAGGGGAGACAGAAGGGAGATTGGCAAAGGATATTTTTTGTTGAAGGAACGGATGAAATCGAGAAAATCTTGGATGGTTGGATTCTAGAAAAAGGTTATGCTTTATGAAATAGTCGACATCGTAATCGTGAAAATTAATTTTAGCGATTTTTCTGATACGATTCCAAGAAAACAAACTCCCTCGTACGACATGGCGTATATCCGAAAAGAAAGCATTCGTTTTAGGATCGGGCAGAGGAATGCTCTCCGACAAGGACCAAGCCTCAAAGTCGGTAGGGATCGCACGAGGCATATGACCAATTTGTCGCCCCCATCTTCCAGGAATACGAGACAAATAAGGAGACCCCAGAGAAAGACTGTCAACGATATACGCGCTTCCATCGGAACGCAAAGATATCGCTCCGGGACAACAATGGATTTGCGGAAGACGGGGAGCAGAGTCCTGAAAAGATTTTAAGCGAGCACTCCATCCCCATCCCCTTCGATGGAATCCACCCTCGAATCTGCGGAGGTTGACAATTCCATGATGTTGATAGTACCTCCGCTCTGGCCAAACAAAAGCTTC
>JABACB010000311.1 GCA_014237925.1 Alphaproteobacteria bacterium | reverse complement strand
CAGAGGCATCAAGCGTGGAGAAGGTATAGTCTGCCGAAGGATCGCTCGCAAACTCGATGACACTGAGCGTGTTGCCGCTACTGTCGGTCACCGTGAGCGTTACCGCCTCGCTTCCTGCGTCGGCATGGGTGAAGGTGTAGGTTGCTCCCGCATAGTCGTTACTCGTTCCATGGTCGAAGACGATGTTGCCGCCGTCGTCGACAATGGTATCTGTGTCGCCGCTGGCATCGAACACATAGGTGTCCGCACCCGCACCGCCTTCGAGGATGTCGCTGCCCTCCCCGCCATGGAGAAGGTCATCGCCCTTCTCCGCCGTAGAGCGTGTCGTCGCCTGCCCCACCCTCCAAGGTATCATCGCCGGTGAAGCCTACAAGCACATCGGCACTCGCAGTGCCTTGAACTGCTCCGTCGTCGCCATCTGTGCCGACAGACAACCTGCCCCATTCCCTATCGTCCGCGCCGTAATGGATGCTGTAGCGACCTTCGACATAAGCAAACGGCCCAATCGTCACGGAGTCGCTGCCGACCGTAATTTTGGCTCCCTTGTTGACATGCGAGAAGACAAAATCGCTAGAATCTGCCGCATTCCTAAAATACAGCCT
>JABACB010000310.1 GCA_014237925.1 Alphaproteobacteria bacterium | reverse complement strand
AGAAAGAATTAACCAAATTAATTCAAATTACCCAATATTCTATATGATATTTGCGATAGCATAGACCGACTACTTAAATCCTCCTTGACCATTTCCTTTATAGGCAATAGGTATACGAGTTAGGATGTACGATTTGAACGAAAGGCATGCTCGCTCATTTTGGTGGCTGTAGCTCAGTTGGTTAGAGTGCCTGATTGTGGTTCAGGAGGTCGTGGGTTCAAGTCCCATCTGCCACCCACAATTTTTGTCGAAAATCTCTTGCGAGGGATATTTTATTAAGGCGTTTATTAGTAAGGTGTATTGTTTGCTTGTTTTAGAGAGTTTTTAAGGTTTTGAATCAATTACTACCCAGATGGCTTACATGACCTTAATGGCGGACATTGCGGTGGTTTTTGCTGCGGGTGCAGGTAGTCGCATGCGCTCCGCTCTACCAAAGGTGATGCATTCTATGGCAGGGATGAGCATGGTGGGGCATGTTATGAAATTGGCTTCCACTTGCGCTAAGCAAGTGTTGCTAGTTGTATCGGATGAAATTCACGATGATTGTCGTAAAATTTTTCCAAGCGCACTGTTAGTGATACAAGAAAAGTTGGATGGAACTG
>JABACB010000030.1 GCA_014237925.1 Alphaproteobacteria bacterium | reverse complement strand
ATCCTTCCCCGTACCCCCGTCTTGATCCCCGCCTTTATTTTTGGCGCGCAACGACACGATCGCCTCCGATTCGATCACCTCTTCGCCCAAAGCGTTCCATCGACGCTCGTCCATCACGCGAAAACGATCGATCGTGTAAAAATCAACGATGCCTCCGCGAACGCGCAACGCGAGCAAACTCAAGCTCGCATCCGAATCCTCGTAACTGTACCCCTCCGACTCGCGCTGCTTCACCTCCTCCAACAGACGATCCAACTGCCCGTCCGAAAACGTCCCCAACCCCAAGTCGTCCAAACGCATTCTCAAGTTTGCTCGACCCGCCTGATCCGAGACGACGATTTTGCGACGATTTCCTACCCTCTCCGGCGCGATATGCTCGTAGGCGCGCGTCTCGCGTGCAACCGCCGAGCCGTGCAATCCCCCCTTGTGCGCAAACGCCGACATACCCACATAAGGCGATTCTGCGCGCGGCACGCGATTCAAGCGATGGTCCAACAAGCGCGACAAATCCACCAGTCGCGTCAAAGACCGCTCCTCGACGCTCGTGCGCAACCCCATCTTCAACATCAGATTGGGAACGACAGCGATCAGATCGGCGTTGCCGCAACGTTCCCCGATGCCGTTCAGCGTCCCCTGCACCTGATCTGCACCCGCGCGCACTGCAGCCAACGAGTTGGCGATCGCATTGCCCGTGTCGTTGTGCGCGTGGATTCCCAAACGCACTCGGAGTTCCCCCTCGTCGCCACCCTTGTCTCCGCTCTCGTTGCTGGCGATGTCGAAACGTTCGCTCACCTCGCTCGTGATGCGTTCGATCTCGTAAGGAAGCGTGCCGCCGTTCGTGTCGCACAGCACCAGCCACGACGCTCCCCCTGCCACCGCTGCATCCAAGCACGCGAGCGCGTACGAGGCATCCTGCTTGTAGCCGTCGAAGAAATGTTCTGCATCGAAAAAGCAACCCCCTGTCCCCTTGCGTTTCACCGCTTCAGCGCAGGAATCTTTGATCATGCGCAAGTTCTCGTCGCGCGCGATGCCCAGCACCTCGTCGACTTGGAACGCCGAGCTTTTGCCGACAAGACAGGCGAGGGGGCTCTTCGCCGAGAGAACTTGAGCAAGGCTGGGGTCGTTGCCTGCGCTGCGCTTGGCGCGACAGGTCATGCCAAAGGCGACCAGTTTGGCTCGCGTGAGTTTCGGAGGGCTTGCGAAAAAATTGCTGTCCGAAGGATTGGCACCAGGCCAGCCGCCTTCGATGTAGTCGATGCCGAACTGATCGAGCGCGTTCGCTAGCACGCGCTTGTCGGCGAGCGAAAAGTCTACGCCTGAGCCTTGCGCGCCGTCGCGCAGCGTCGTGTCGAACAGCATGATGTGGCGTGCGCTCATCCTGCTTCTCGCCTCATTTCTTGCTCTGCTTTTCGTCTCCCCTCTTGTGCTACGCGCCAGCACGGTCCTTCGCGCCCGTCTTCGATCTCGATGCCTTGCCTGACGAGTTCAAGACGGATCGCATCGGCGGCGGCGAAGTCGTGTTGTGCGCGTGCGGTTTCTCGTGCTGCCACGCGCTCTTCGATCGACGCGCGTTCTTTCGCCGAGAGACTGTTTAAAGAGGCACTGCCTCCTTCGCGTGCAGCCTTGAGCCGACACTCGTCTTGCAACAGCCCCAGCAATCCGCCCGCCGCCTTGAGCGCTCGTGCTGCGCGAGCGCGTTCTGCGCCTTCCGCTGCCGAGACTCTGTCGGCGCATGAAAACAGCAACGCCAAGGCGAGCGGCGTGTTTAGGTCGTCGCAAAGTGCCTTCTCAACCCCTTCGAATGCTTCGACTATTCGGTCGGGCAACGCAGACGCATCCACCTTCCTTCCATCAGCGAGACTTGTTAGAGCGTAGAGTCGGTCGAGGTTTTTTTCCGATTCGCACAAACGCTGCATCGAAAAATCTAACGGATGACGGTAGTGCGCGCGCAGTAGCGTCAAGCGAATCGCCTCGCCGCTGACGCGCTTCAACAAGTCGCAAACTTGGTGAAAATTTCCCAACGACTTCGACATTTTTTTGCCCTCGCACAGCACATAGCCGTTATGCATCCAGTGCTTGACGAAAGGTTCGTCGGGGTGGGCTGCGTGAGACTGCGCGATCTCATTCTCGTGGTGAGGAAAGATCAAGTCTTGCCCTCCGCCGTGCAGGTCGATCTTGCCGCCCAAGTAAGCGCGGCTCATCGCCGAGCATTCGATGTGCCATCCCGGTCTGCCGCGTCTGCCATCTCCCCAAGGCGAATCCCATCCTTCTTCTTCGGTCGCGGGCTTCCACAGCACGAAATCTCCCTCCTCGCGTCGACAGGGCAGGGGGGCTACGCGCGCTCCGTCAAGGTTGTCGTCAAGGCAGTTTGTGTTGCCGCGTCGAGAAAGTTTGCCGTAGCCCTCAAAACTTCTCACCGAAAACAGGACATGCCCGTCCTCGCTCGTATAGGCGTTGCCCTGCGCAAGCAGGCGTTCGATCATCGCCACCATGGCAGCGATATGCTCGGTCGCGCACGGCTCTTCGTCGGGCGCAAGGCAACCCAAGGCGTGCGCGTCGGCGTGAAACGATTCGATCGTGCGTGCTGTCAGCACCGAAGGCGCGATGCCCTCTTTGCGCGCCCGCGCCAAGATCTTGTCGTCTACATCGGTGATGTTGCGTACATAGAGCAGCTTCTTGTAGTGTCGGCGTAGCAGTCTTGCCACGAGATCGAAGACGACGAGCGAGCGCGCGTTGCCTAAGTGGATACGATCGTAGACGGTCGGACCGCACACATAGAGTCTTACGCAAGCCTTGTCGTAGGGACGCAACTCCTCGACTTCTCCCGAAGCGGTGTTGAAGAAGCTCGGCGTAACGAAGTTTTTCCCTGAATCGGGATCGTAATATAGGGTTGACATGGCTACAGGCGGGCATCGTGCGGCGAAAGGATCATGTTACACTACAGAAAAACGATCAGAAGACGCGCGCCAGCTCTTGAGCTTCTTCGAGATTTCCGTGTCGTTTGTCCAAATAACGTTGGTGATACTCTTCGGCGCGCCAAAAGCGCGTCGCCGATGCGATCTCGGTTGCGATCGGCAGACGAAAGCGCTTTTGCGCCTGCGTGCGTGAGCGCTCGGCTTTGCGGCGTTGCGTCTCGTCGAGGACGAAGATCGCCGAGCGATACTGTCGCCCGACATCGAGACCTTGGCGGTCTTTTTGCGTGGGGTCGTGGATCGTCCAAAAGACTTCCAGCAGCGATTCAAAATCTTGCGTCGTGCGATCGAAGGCAAGCGCACAAGCTTCGGCGTGTCCCGTGTCGCCGCGGCAGACCTCGCGGTAGGTGGGCGCGTTCGTCTCGCCGCCCGTGTAGCCGACCTCGCTCGCCTCCACGCCGCGAACGCGCCTGAGACGCGCTTCGATGCCCCAAAAGCAGCCCGCCGCCAAGATCGCGCGCTCGCGCTGCGAGGGCATCGAGCTCGCGTCAAGAGAGCGCGGTGCTACGCCCGCTCCTGTGTTTGCGTCGAAAAATGTCATCCTTCGCTCCTACTTTACTCCTGCTTCACTCTTGTTTCGCTCCTGCTTCACTCCTATCCTTTGCGTTCGCCTCAAGGTTAGGATAGACTCAACACTCTAGCAAAAACGAACGACAAGGCAAAGAGAGTCAAGAAGCGAGTTAAAGAAGCGAGTCAAGCATGCAAAGTTTTGAGGAAACCTTCACAGGTGCCTTAGGCGAGGAGCTGCACGGCAGGTTGGAACAACCGACGGGTCCTGTTGTCGCCTACGCGCTGTTCGCGCATTGTTTCACTTGCGGCAAGGATTCGATCGCCGCTACGCGCATCACGCGCGCGCTTGCCGAGCAAGGCATCGCCACGTTGCGCTTCGATTTCACGGGGTTGGGCAACTCGGACGGCGATTTCGCCAACACGAACTTTACGACCAATGTTGCCGATTTGAGGGCTGCGGTCTTGCATCTGAGCGACAAATATCGTCCGCCCAGCCTGTTGCTGGGACACTCGTTGGGAGGGGCTGCCGTCTTGGCGCTCGCCGCCGACTCGGCGCTTGCGTGCGCGGTTGCCACCTTGGGCGCTCCCTTCGATCCTGCCCATGTTGTCCACCTGCTCGCCGGTGCAAGAGAGACCATCTTGAAAGAAGGCGTCGCCGAAGTACGGCTGGGAGGGCGAGCTCTACGCATCGGCAAAAGCTTCTTGGACGATTTGGACAAAGGAGACAAGACCTTGCAAAAATTCAAAAAACCCTTGCTCGTGATGCACGCACCACGCGACAACATCGTCGGTATAGAGAATGCTGAGAAAATTTTTCGCGCGGCGCATCATCCGAAAAGTTTTGTCTCGCTCGATAGTGCGGATCATCTTCTTCTCAACAAGGATGATGCCGAGTATGCAGCGAAGGTTGTCGCCGCGTGGGCGTCGCGCTACATGGCACAAGAGGCACAAGGGGCGGCGCAAGAAAATCCTTCGGAAGTATGCGTGCAAGAAAGTCTTCGCTCGCCTTTGGAACAGACGATCACAAGCGGACGGCATATGTTGATCGCCGACGAACCTCAACGACTGGGCGGCTTCGACCGAGGTCCTTCGCCCTTCGATTATATGCTGGTCGCGCTAGGCACTTGCACGACCATTACCTTGCGCGTGTATGCGAAACGCAAAGCGATCCCCTTGCGGCGCGCGCAAGTGCGTTTGATGTTCGACGGCAAAGGGGAGGCGCAACAACATCGTCTCAAACGTTTTGTGACACTGGAGGGCGACTTGGACTTGGAACAACGCAAAACCTTGTTGGAAATCGCCGAGAAATGTCCTGTGCATCGTGCCTACAGCAAAGGCATGGAGGTTTCGACAGAAGAAGTGCGATGAATGTGATCGCGTGAAGTTTGCGCCCCAAGTTTGCGCCCGAAGTTTGCGCTCCAAGTTTGCGCTCCAAGTTTGCGCCCGAAGTTCTCACGGGTTAGATATTTTTTTGGGGATAAGTAAGAAAAATTTAAGAAATCTATTGACAGCATGCGTTTTAAGGTTCATAAAGTCCTATAGATGAGGTTCGGGACATTTGAACATTCGTTCGCCTTGTTCGGAGCCCTTGTTGTTATCCAACCATGTTCTCCAAAGATAGAGGAACTTTCCATGTCGAAAGATATCACGGCGTTAATACGCGAACAAGAAGCGGTAATCGCAACGAGCGAAAAACGCATCAAAAAATTGCGAGCGATCGCCGAACAACTTGCAGAATTGAGCGGCGATGGTCGCGCGGTTGCGCAAAAACGCGGTCGCAAGAAAGGTAGCGGCAAGAAGGCAACCCGCGGTGCGCCGCGCGGCAAACGCACGGGACCGACGCTGGCCGAGAAGATACAAGAGGTGGTGCGCGGCGGCGGCAACCTCAGCAGCGGCGACATCGTGCGCGAGGTGATCGCTATCCGAGAAGGAACGAAACCTCCCTCCGTCTATACAACGCTCAACAAGTTGAAAAAGGACGGAAGACTCTATCAAGAAGGAGGCTTCTGGTACAGCAATCCATAACTTTCTCAAAAAACGCATCCTTATGCATAAGGGCTTATGCAGAAGGACTGATGCGTAGAGGCTTATGCAGAGGGGATGTTCTCGTCGCGCGAACCCATAATGGCGGAGCCTATGCGTACATGGGTCGCTCCGAACGCAAGCGCCTCCACATAGTCGGCGCTCATCCCCATGCTGAGCTGTAAGAGACCATGCTCGCGCGCAAGATTTGCCAGCAAGGCGAAGTAAGGAGCGGGAGTCTCCTCGTGCGGCGGTAAGCACATCAAGCCCACGACAGGCAACGCGCACTTCTCACGGCAGCAGCGCAAGAAAGATTCTAACTCTTTCAACGCAACCCCCGCCTTCTGTTGCTCGCAGCCGACATTGACTTGCACAAAACACTCGACGTTTTTGGATGTCTTCGCCATCGCCTCCGCCAAGGCGTAAGCGAGGCGCGGACGATCGAGGCTGTGGATCACATCGAACAGGCGCACGGCTTGCAAAGCCTTGTTGCTTTGTAAGGCGCCTACGGCGTGCAAGCATAGATCGGGATACTCGTCTCTGACACCGTCCCATTTGTCGCTTGCCTCCTGCACGCGGTTCTCGCCGAAACGCCGATGCCCGTGCGACAGCAGCGGAGCGATGCGCGCAAGAGGAAAGGTTTTCGTGACAACGATCAGCGCAACCTCACAAGAAGGTAGGCTCGGTTGTTTGCTGAGCGTGCTTTGGACAGCCTCGAAGCGTTGCAACAAAGCTTCGTCTTGCGCTTGTTGTCGTGACTTTAAATCTTGCATCTCTCCAGCATACAGGCTAGAGTGATGATGGCAAGAAGGGAGGTGCGTTGTTTCCTCCTTAGACTGTATTTTGCAACACGAACACTGCAACACAAACATAGGGAGTAAGGAGATGAAAAGACGCAACTTTCTGACAGCAGCCTCAGGATTGATCGGTGCCGCGATTGGCGGCGGTGCCGTTTGGCTTTCCAACCAACGCAAAGACGAGATGGCAGGTCCTGCCGTCGCCATGGGCAAGCGCGAGCTGACGATGGTCATGACCTGGCCGAAGAAGTTTCCCGGGCTCGGCACGGGCGCAGAGCGGCTCGCCGATTCGATCACGGCCGCCACCGACGGCAGACTGACGGTGAAGCTCTACGCTGCAGGCGAACTCGTGCCTGCCTTCGAATCCTTCGACGCCGTCTCGCAAGGCACCGCCGACATCATGCATGCCGCCTCGTACTATTGGGTCGGCAAGTCTCCGGGCTTCGCCTTCTTCACCGCCGTGCCTTTCGGGCTGACAGCGAACGAGCTCAACGCATGGGTCGAATGGGGCGGCGGACAGGAGCTGTGGGATTCGCTTTCCGCCGACTTCAACATGAAATCGATCCTCGCCGGCAACACGGGCGTGCAGATGGGCGGCTGGTTCCGCAAGGAGATGAAAACCCTCGACGACTTCAAGGGCGTGAAAATGCGTATCCCCGGACTGGCGGGCGCCGTGCTGGACAAGCTCGGCGGCTCGGCGGTAACCCTGCCCGGCGGCGAGCTCTTCCAAGCGTTGCAGTCGGGAACGATCGACGCCACCGAATGGGTCGGTCCGTGGAACGACCGTGCCATGGGCTTCTACAAGGTCGCCAAGTTCTACTACTACCCCGGCTTCCACGAGCCAGGAGCAGGGCTGGAGTGCGCCTTCAACTTGGATACTTGGAACAGCTTCTCCGATGCCGACAGGGCGCTCCTGACGGGATTGTGTCGTTCCGAGAACGATCACATGCTGGCAGAGTACAACGCCAAGAATGCCGCCGCGCTGGAAGACCTGATCAGCAATCAGGGCGTGCAGCTCAAGCGCTTCTCGTCCGAGATCTACGCGGGGCTTGGAAAGGCTTCGGCAGAAGTGATCGAAGAGAAAGTGCTTTCCAGCGGCGATGCCAAAGCCAAAAAGATCGGCGAAGCCTTCCTCGCTTTCCGCAAGGAAGTCGCGGGCTGGACGCGCCTGTCCGAGCAAGCTTACTTGGGAGAGCGCGCGAAAGCGCTCAACCTGAGCTAGAAATCGCACGACAAGGCTGGCGGCGAGAGCACTCGCACTTGCCGTCAGCCCTCGTCGCGCTGGACTTCTCTTCTTGACCGCTTTGGGCGAAGGACGATCTCAAGTGGAACGGCTGTTGCTCAAGGGCGAAGCGATCAACCGCTGGCTCGGCAAGGTTGCGGCGGCGGCGGTTCTGCTGATCGCCGGCTTGCAGTTCGTCATCGTCTTGGCACGCTACATGTTCGGCTTCAATGTCATTTGGCTACAAGACATGGTCACCTACGGACACGCTGCCATCTTCATGCTGGGTGCTGCTACGACGTTTGCAAGCGGAGGGCATGTGCGCATCGATATTCTCTACAACCGCTGGAGCAAAGAGCAACAGGCGCGTGTCGATTTTTACGGTGCGCTGTTGCTGCTGTTGCCCTTTTGTCTGCTCATGCTGTGGCTTGCCGTGCCTTATGTGGTCGAGTCGTGGCAAAATTTGGAAGGATCGTTCCAAACGATGGGGTTGCAGTTCGTCTACCTGCTCAAAAGTCTTCTGATCATCTTTCCTGCAAGCCTCATGGTTCAGGGGATGCTGTTGGCATTCCGCGCCTATCGAGTGATGGAATCGGTTTCGGAATCGACTTCGGGCTCTTCTTCGGAACAGGGTTACTGACCTTCCTGCCATGCTTTCCGATACGCTCTGCGTGCTGATGCTTGCAACTTCGTTTGCTGCCTTGTTGCTGGGCTTTCCGGTGGCCTTTACGCTGGCGGGAGCGGGCGTCTTTTGGGGATTGGTCGGCGTGTTGCTCGGTATCTTCGACTTCGCCTTCCTCGGCGCGTTGCCGTCGCGGATCTACGGCAACAGCATGATCAATGTCATTCTGATCGCGGTCCCTCTGTTCATCTTCATGGGCTTCATGCTGGAGCGATCCAAGGTTGCCGAAGAGCTGCTGGAGACGATGGGGGGATTGTTCGGCTCCTTTCGCGGAGGGCTGGGAATCTCGGTCGCGCTCGTCGGCGGCTTGCTCGCCGCCTCCACGGGGATCGTCGGGGCTACGGTCGTGACGATGGGCTTGCTCTCGTTGCCGAGCATGCTGAAGCACCGTTACGATCCGAGCTTGGCATGCGGAACGATCTGCGCCTCAGGCACTTTGGGACAGATCATTCCTCCCTCGATCGTGCTGATCCTGCTGGGCGACCAGGTGTCGAACGCCTACATCGAGGCGCAAAGAAACTTGGGAAACTTTTCTCCCGAACCCATTTCGGTAGGCGACCTTTTTGCAGGCGCGCTGCTCCCCGGACTTCTGCTGGTGGGCTTGTACATTGCCTATCTCGTAGGCTATGCGTTTGTTCGTCCCGAGGCTGCGCCGTCCGTGCCGCGCTCGCAGTTGCGTGCGGTCTCTCCGTTGCAGGTTGCAACGGCGATTCTTCCTGCGATCGGTCTCATTCTCGCGGTGTTGGGTTCGATCCTCTTCGGCTTTGCCACCTCCACCGAAGCGGCGGCGGTCGGTGCCGTCGGAGGCTTGTTGTTGGGTGCCTTGAAGTGCGGCAACAGCAAAACCACAACGCGCGTGTTGTACAGTGCCTTGGCAGCCTTTGTTCTGATGATCACGCTCACCTTCTTCTTTGACATGCGCATCGCGCGCGAAAACGCACCGCTCGTCGATCGCGCGGCGCTTGCCTTCGCTCTGTTCTTGGGAGTGTTCGTCTTGGCGTCGTTGGTCTATGCGGCGCGTGTCACCCATCGCGCGAAAATTCTGACGGAGGTGATGCAGCGCACGATGGAGGTCTCTTCGATGGTGTTCGTGTTGCTGATCGGCGCGATGATGTTTTCTTTGGCTTTTCGTGCGTTGGGCGGCGACGAGTTGGTCGAGCGGTTCCTGTTGGGCTTGCCGGGCGGATTTGTCGCGCAGCTGCTGACCGTCATGCTGTTGATTTTCTTGTTGGGGTTCTTTTTGGATTTCATCGAAATTATTTTCGTCGTCGTTCCCTTGACGGTGCCCGTGTTGTTGTTGAGCGGGGTCAGTCCGGTATGGTTGGGGGTGTTGATCGCGCTCAACTTGCAGACTTCTTTTATGACACCGCCGTTCGGCTTTTCGTTGTTTTACTTGCGCGGGGTGGCACCGAGATCGGTGACCACGGCGCAGATCTATCGAGGGGTTGCTCCGTTCATCGTCTTGCAGCTGGTGGGCTTGACACTGACAGCGTTGTTTCCGATCCTGACCGACTGGCTACCGAATCTGCTCTACGGATCGGACTACAACGTGCGCTAGGCGACGCGCTCGCGCTGTGTGGCGGCGGGCAAAAAGAAGATTTTCTTCGGATAGAAAAAAAGCAGAAACATGGAGGCGCTTGAGGGCTTGGGAGCTTGAGGGCTTGGGGCTTGGGAGCTTGGGAGCTTGGGGTTTTGCTCTCGCTGCTTTTTTTGAACGAATCGCCCCCGAATCATCTTGCGTCGCCTTGGCTTGGCTCGTCTTCGCATACGGCGATCTTCACAAAAAGTGCTGAAATATCAATGAGATACTTTTTTCTTGTCCTCCTCTTGTTCCTCTTTTGCCCCTATTTTGCCATCCCTTCCCGTTTCTTACCCTTTTTAAAAGCAAGTAGAAAATTTTGTCGAGCAGACATTTTTCTTCACTTTTCCTTACTTTTTTTTGTCCTCTCGGAAATTTCTTGTTTGACCGCCATTCCAAGGTGATGCCTAGTCAACATCGTCGCTAGTCCGATTCGCCCAACCTTTCTGTCTTCGAGACGGCAGGCGCGAGAGGGCAGACAAGAACATTTTTCCCTTTTTTGTTGAAAAGAAGCCCTTTTCGACCGCTGCGGAGCTTTGTCTGGATTCGCTTGTCTATAAGCAAAGACACCATGAAGAAAGACGCTCTGAAGAAAGATGCCCTGAAAAAGATGCCATGAAAGAAAGCCCCCCTGCCCCACAACGCAACGACCGAGAGACACGATGACGACAGCAAGGACGACAGCATGAGCGTGCTTTTGGACAACCAGTGGTCTCGCATGCGAGCGATCGTTCGTAGCGAAATCGGCGAATCGGCATTCGACCGCTGGATCAAGATTCTGACGCTGGAGGGGTGGAACGACGGGACGGTCACGATTCTCGCACCGACGGCGGCGATCAGCTCTTGGGTGCGCCAAAACTATCGCCAGCGTCTGCAACAGCTTTGGCGCGACCTGAACCCCGAAGTCGCGGCGATCATCATCGCCTCGCCGAGCGAGCTCGATGCCGAGGCGGAGGACGAGGAAGAAAGCTCTCCGCTGGCGTCACACCCGCCGTTCTCGGACAGACCGAATCAGGTATGGCGCTTCGACAACTTCATCGCCGACGATTCGAACCGAGTCGCCGTCAAGGTTGCCCAAGCGTTGCCCGACACGCTGTCGCTCGACCACTCGCCGCTCTACATCCACGGCGGCGTCGGACTGGGAAAAACGCACATCTTGCACGCGCTTGCCAATCACATCGAACAGGTTCATCGCTCGGTGCGCTACCTCCTACTCACCGCAGAGAAGTTTGCGCAAGGGTTTGTCCAAGCCTTGAAACAGCAATCGATCGAGGTGTTCAAAACACGTTGCCGCTCGGTCGATTTCTTGCTGCTCGACGACGTCCACTTCCTGTCGGGGCGCACGAAGACGCAGGAAGAGCTCATGCATACCTTGGACGCGCTACAACAGGCGAACAAGCGCATCGTCTTGACCGCCGATTGTGCGCCCGGCGATTTGGAGACAGTGCAACCGCGCGTGCGTTCTCTGTTGGCGGGGGGGCTGGTGTGTCGAATCGAACCGCCGTCGCTTGCCTTGCGGCGTGCCGTCGTCGCGGGAAAGGTGAAGGGGCAGGCGGCGCACATTCCCGACGAGATCCTCGAGTTCGTCGTTGCGAACATCACCGAATCGGTGCGCGATTTGGAAGGGGCGATCAATCGCATCATCATCCATTCGAAGTGGCGCGAGGGAACGATGTCTCTTGATTTGGCGCGCGACTTGTTGAAGGATCTCTTCCTGCGCACGCACAAGCGCATCACCATCGACGAGATTCAGCAGAAGGTGGCGGAGCATTACTCCTTGAAGTCTTGCGAGCTCAACTCGGAGCGGCGTTCGCAGGATATTGCGCGTCCTCGTCAGATCGCGATGTACCTTGCCAAGCAGTTGACGAATCGCTCGATGCCTGAGATCGGTCGCAAATTCGGCGGACGCGACCATACCACCGTCATGCACGCGGTGAAGCGAGTGCAGGGGTTGCGCCAATCGGACGAGGGGGTCGGGCGCGATGTTCAGGCTTTGCAGCGCATGCTGGAAAACTGACGGCTTGCTTGTGGCAAGAGCTCGGGACGGGTGAGGCACTTGTGACGGCGGACAAGATTGCTCTTGTGGCTGCCTTGGCGGCGGCATTGTGTTGGGCGTTGGGCGGCATGATCGCGGTGAACGCAACGCGGCGCGTAGGTGCGATTGCTTTCAATCGATGGCGCATGGTCGGCGTGTTAGGCATGCTGGCTGTGGCTTGTCCGTGGATTTCGTTCGGAAGCTATCCGAATCTCGAGCAGGTCGTGTTGTTGTGTCTTTCGGGTGTGATCGGAGTCTTTTTTGGGGATACTTTGTTGTTTACGGCTTTGTCGAGGTTGGGACCTCGTCGTTTGTCGATGTTGTTTGCAGGGCATGCGCCGTTGACCGCCTTGTTGGGGTTTTTTGTCTTGTCCGAGGTCTTGAGCTGGACGCAGGCGGGGGGGGTTGCCTTGACCTTTGCGGGAATCCTGGTGGCGGTGTTTTACGGAAAGCGTGCAGACAAGATCGATCGCTGGGAGGAGGTGCGGGGAAACTTGATGGCGGGCGTAGGGATGGGCTTGCTCGCGGCGTTGGGGCATGCGGTCGGCGCGTTGTTTGCGCGTCCCGTGATGGAGGCGGGGGTCGACCCAATCATGGCGACTTTAATACGAGTAGGCGTTTCGGTCGTAGGTTATTTCTTGTTGCTGTTCTTGCCCTATCGGGAGGTGCGGGGCAAGGAGTCCTTCGGTTGGGAGGGGGTGAGTGTTGTCTTGTTGAGCGGCTTTGTCGGCATGGTGATGGGGGCGAGCTTGTATGTCTATGCATTGGGGGGGGCGGAGGCGGGAATCGTCGCAACCTTGGCATCGATGACCCCGGTGCTGGTGTTGCCTTTCTTATGGATACGCAACGGATATCCTCCAGCTCCGCCGGCGTGGCTGGGGGCGGCGATGGCGGTCGCGGGGGCAGCGATGATCTTCGCTTGATGATGAAGTAAGATCGAGCGCTAAACTTCGAATATATTAAGTATTGATTAAGATCGAATTCTCTATCATCCCACTTCCAAAAAACCCATCGCCTCCCTAACTTTCTTCATCCTTTCCTCACTCAACGCACGCGCTCTTTCTCGACCTTTGCGTAAAACCTCAATTAAATAATTCTTGTCTCCGCACAACCGCCGCATTTCTTCTCCCTTCGGCACCATCACCTCTTCCAAAACTCCGATCAAAACATCCTTGAACTTTGCAAAACTCATCCCTCCGACACTTTCCAAAACTTCTGCTATACCCACGCCGCGCAACGCAGCATAAATTCCTACCAGATTCTTCGCCTCCGCCCGCCCCTCCAATCCCGCCTCCTTGCTCGGCAAAACAGCCGAATCTGTCTTCGCCTTCCTAATCTTCGAGGCGATCGCGTCTAACCCGTCCGTCAAATCGATCCGACCCATCGGCGAAGATTCGGACTTCGACATCTTCACAGAACCGTCGCGCAACGACATCACCCGCGCGCCCGAAGAAAAAATTAACGGCTCAGGAACAGAGAAAATATCCTCCCCGTAACTTTTGTTAAATCGCTGCGCGATGTCTCGCGTCAACTCCAAATGCTGCTTCTGATCGTCTCCCACAGGAACATGCGTCGCTCCGTACAACAAGATGTCTGCCGCCATCAAAACAGGATACGCATACAACCCGACGCTCGCTTGCTCACGATCCTTGCCCGCCTTCTCCTTGAACTGCGTCATCCGCGAAAGCCAGCCCATCCGCGCCACGCACGACAACATCCACCCCAGCTCCGTGTGGTGCGGATTCGACGACTGGACAAACAACACCGATCGCTCCGCATCGATCCCACAGGCAAGCAACGCCGCTGCCATCGAAAGCGTCTGCTCGCGCAGCCGCTCTTGCGACACCGTGATCGCATGACAATCCACCAAACAATAAAAAATCCGCCGCGCACAATCCTGCAACGAAACCCAGTGTCTCACCGCTCCCAAGTAGTTGCCCAAGTGCAAGCCGCCGCTAGGCTGTATGCCGGAGAAGATACAACCCAGCCGCTCGTCCGACGGGGTGTCTACAGGACGAGGATAAGTATCCGAGATGTTCGTCATCATGCTTTTTTGTGTCATGCTTTTTTGTGTCATGCCTTTTTGTTGGAGAACCATCGTCTCAATTCTTGTAACGAGAAGGCTCGCAATCCCGCAACGCTCAAGATATAGACGAAGACAGCCGTAGCGATCAAGAGTGCCAAGACCGAGCCCCTCTGCCACGCCAGAGCAAACCCTTCGGGTTGCGGCACGACCCGCTTGACAGCCAGCAGCCATCCGGCCAGCACCATCGAGGCGAGCAAGATTTTTGCCATCCTCGCAAAGAAGGAGCGCTCGATGCGCCAGTACCCTTTCACCAGCACGGCTGCCAGCGTCGCGCCCATGTTGCACCAAGCGGCGATGGCGACGGCGAGCGCGATGCCTTTGTATCCGAAAAGCGGCGTAAGGCTTGCGGCAAGCCACACATTCACGACAAGCGAGAGGAAGGAAAGCACAAGGACGACGCGCGCCTGTTGGAAGGCGAAGAGGACGGCGAGCAGGGGACGCAGCATCGTGAAGGCGGGTAGCGCGCAGGCGAGGATGACGAGCAACGCAGAGGCGTGTGTTGTTGCGTCCGTCGAGAACGCTCCGTACTGGAACAGGGTTGCTACGATCGGGCGGGCGAGAAGACCGAGCCCGAGCGCGCACGGCAGCGCGAGCGCGAGCAGCAGCGCGTAGGCTTGGCTTTGCGTTCGATGGAGCGCTTGGCTCTCGCCTTGCGCGCGCAATCTTGCGACCTCAGGCAGCAGCACGCTTGCCATGGCGACGGCGACGATGCCGATGGGTAGTTGCAGAAGGCGTTCGGCGTAGTAGAGAGCCGAGAGGATGCCTGTTCCCATTTTGGAGGCGAAGTATTGGTTGACGAGGAAGGCTATCTGCACAAACCCGTGTCCGCTGAGCGCAGCGAAGAAGAGGGTGAAAAAAGACTTGCGGTCTTGATGAACCTGTCCGCGAATCTGTCGGTGAATCTGCTGGCGATCCTGTCGGCGACCCCGTCGTCCCTCGACTGCAGAGGAGGAGGGGGAAGGGCGGCTGAAGAGAGGGAGGAAAAGAGGGAGGAAGAGGGGATGCGCATCGATGCGGCGGCAACCCTTGTGCGCAAGCAGGCTTTGCAAAACGCCCGCGCCAAGCAGGGTTGCCAGCAGCGTGAAGGCGAGCGTTTGCGGATGGGCGTTGAGTAGGCTTGCCGGCAGCAGGACGGCGATCAACGCGCCGTTCAGCACAAGCGGCATGGCGGCGTAGAGGGCGAAGTAGCCGTGTGCACTCAGCACAGCGCACAGAAGGGCGGTCGTCGCGACTAGGGGCAGGTAGAAAATGGCGATCCGAGAAAGATCGACGCTCAGGCGGAAGGTCTCTTCGACGGCAACAAAGCCTTGCGCAAGCGTCGCAACGACGGAAGGCATGAAGACGGCGAGCACGACAGAGAGGGCGAAGGTTACAGCGAGCAGCGAAAGGAGAAGGGAGCCACTGAGGTATTGGTGCGTTCGACCGTTTCGGTGTGCGTCGCGTTCTTGCTCTTGGCGACTTTGCTCTTGGCGACTTTGTCCCCGTCGATATTGCCCTCGGCGATTCTGGTAAACAGGTACAAGCGACGAGGCAAGCGCCCCTTCGGCGAGCAGATTTCGAAAAAGGTGAGGAAAGCGATAGGCGAACAGAAAGGCGTCTGCGACCGCCGTTGTGCCGAGCATGAAGGCAAGCAAGATGTCTCGAACAAAGCCGAGCAGGCGGCTGAGGGCTGTCCAAGAGGCGAAGACGGAGGCGGAGCGCAGCGCGGGCATAGGAAGAGCCTAGCACATGCTACTCTACCCCCACCCGTGTCCTCGCTGTCTCCCGTGTCCTCGCTGTCTCCCATATCCTCGCTGCGCCCGTCCCTTCTGAACCCCCTCTTCGCGCCGCTCTCGACGCTCAAAGGCGTGGGACCTCAGCGATTGTCCGCCCTCGAAAAGCTCTGCTCCGAGAACCGAATCCTCAACCTTCTCGCGCACGCACCCAAAAAACACCAGCCGCGATACAAAATTCGAAGCCTCTCCGCCATCCCCAAAACGCACGATTCTCCCCCCCCCATTTCTCCCCCCCCCATCGCCATCGTGCTCGACATCGCACGACACATTCCCCCAAAAAACCCCCGCCTGCCCTATCGAATTCTCTGCACCGACGCCGACGATAACGCAATAGAACTGCTCTGGTTCCAAGCCAGCCCTGCCGCCTTGCACGCACGCATGCCCGAAGGGACGAAACGCACCGTCTGCGGAAACCTTTCCGAATACCTTGGCAAAGCGCAACTCGCGCATCCCGAACAAATTCTGCCCGAAGCCGCCTTCTCTACCCTCCCCGAAAACGAACCCCAATGGCGACTGACGCACGGCATCACACGACACACGCTCAAGAAGCTGCTGATACAGGCGCTGGAAAATGTCCCCCGCCTGCCCGAATGGCATCCCGAACAGCTCTTGAAAGCCACCGCCTACCCCTCCTTTCGTCGAGCGCTCTTCGACCTCCACACCGCCGAGCAAGAAGCAAGCCGTCGTGCGCACGCGAGACTCGCCTACGACGAACTCTTCGCCCATCATCTCGCGCTCGCGCTCGTCCAACGACACTGGGGGCGGTGCTACGCACGCGGGAGAAAAGTTCAAGAAAAAAAAGACACGGTCTCCCCGGCAGAACGACGGCTCGAAGAGTTCCAACAACACCTCCCCTTCTCGCCGACCGCAGCGCAGCGGCGCGCCGTCCTTGAAATTCGCAACGACATGGAGGCAGAAGGGCGCATGCTGCGGTTGCTGCAAGGCGATGTAGGAAGCGGCAAAACCTATGTCGCAGCTTGTGCGCTGCTGTGCGCAACCGCAGAAGGAGGACAAGGTGTTCTCATGGCGCCCAGCGACTTGCTCGCCAGACAGCATGTCGCAACTTTGCAAGGGTGGTTCGCTCCGCTGGAAATCGAGGTGGCGTTGCTTTGCGGCTCGCTCGCAAGAAAGGAGCGAGAGAAAGCCCTGCAGCGTATAGAAAGCGGAGAAGCTTCGGTCGTCGTCGGAACGCACGCTCTGTTTCAGCAGGGCGTTCGGTATCGAGATTTGCGGCTTGCCGTCATCGACGAGCAGCATCGCTTCGGTGTCTATCAACGCGCGGCTCTGTCGTCGAAGTCTGTCGCGCCCGATGTGCTGGTGATGAGCGCGACCCCCATTCCGCGTACTTTGATGCTGTCGGTTTGGGGAGGCATCGCGCTCTCGCGTTTGGACGAGAAGCCTGCAGGCAGACAGCCGATCGAGACGAGAACAGTCTCTTTGGGTCGCATCGAAGAGGTTCTGTCCGCCGTCGAGCGATGGCATTCTGCAGGCGACAAGATCTACTGGGTTTGTCCTGTCATCGAGGAGGACTCTTCGAGTGTCGCCAAAGAAGTTTCGACGGAGGGCGTTTCGCCTCGAATTGTTTCGGTAGAGGAGCGTGTTCGTGTTTTGCGTTCTCGTTTTTCTGCCGATACCGTCGTTTTTTTGCACTCGAAGCTCTCTTCGGACAAGCGAGCAGAGTCTTTGCGTCGTTTTGTTTCCGGAGATGCGTGCATTCTTGTCGCAACGACGATGATCGAGGTAGGGATCGACATTCCTTCTGCGCGTGCAATCGTGATTGAGAATGCCGAGCATTTCGGCTTGGCGCAGTTGCATCAGTTGCGCGGACGCGTGGGGCGGGACGGGGGAGCGGGTCGTTGTTTGTTGTTGTTCGACGGGGGAGCGGGTGAGGAGGCTCGGTCTCGGCTGTCGATTTTACGCGAGACCGAAGACGGGTTTCGCATCGCGGAGGAGGATTGGCGATTGCGGGGCAGTGGCGATCCTCTGGGGGTTAGGCAGAGCGGCTTGCCGCGGTTTTTGTTCGTGGATTTTGCAGAGCATTACGGCATGGCGAAGCTTGCTGCCGAGCAGGCTCGTGTTTGTGTTCAGCGTGATCCGTGGTTGCGCGGAGAGGAGGTTTTGCGATTGTTGCTGGCGTTGTTCGAACAGGGCGAGAGCTTGGAAATGATCGAAGCAGCGTGAAAAGACAAACAGAGGGTTTTGGGGTTGCGCCGTTTCTTGTCTGTTGTCGTCGTCTATTGTAGAGTCGTCTCATGCAGAACTCGGGCACAGACATCGAAGAGGAAGAAAGCCGTGTGCTGGAGTTTTCTTCGGGCTGCGCGTTTTCGTCTGCCGACAGGGAGGCGATACGGCAATTCAACGCTTGCATCGACAGGAAGCAGATGGCGTTGGAATATGGCAAGACGGAATGCGATGCAACTTCGGATGGGGTTTTGCGTGTTCTTTTGCGGGAGGTTGATCTTTACGAGGTGAGGCGCGTCGTGCAGGAGCTTTCGCTTTCGACGGATATTTTACAGCGTGTTTTGAAAGAGGTGGAGAGTATCAAGAGTTACGGAATCAAGGGCAAAAAGCGCAAGTATGCGGGGTACAACAAGGAGCGAAAGGTGCAGGGTCGTGCGGCGAAGGTTGAGAGGAGGGGACAGTATTTTTATGCACGCGACGAAAACTTTGCCAAAGAAAATAATATGTTGCCAGCGAGGTATTGCGACAAAATCATTTGCGGGGACAGCGAGGGTATTTTGCGGGGATTGGAGGACAATTGCATCGATTTAATTTTCACTTCGCCTCCGTACAACTTCGGGTTAAACTATCAAAACGGCGCGGACGATAAGGCGTGGCAGAGTTATTTTGACAAACTGTTTGCGGTGTTCGATGAGTGCATTCGTGTTTTGAAGTATGGAGGGAGGATTGTTGTGAATGTTCAGCCGTTGTTTTCGGATTACATTCCCAGCCATCATTTTATCAGTCATCATTTTTTGTCTAGGAAGATGATATGGAAGGGGGAGATTTTGTGGGAGAAGAACAATTACAATTGTAAGTATACGGCGTGGGGCAGCTGGCGTTCTCCGAGCAACCCTTATTTAAAGTACACTTGGGAGTTCTTGGAAGTATTTTGCAAGGGAGTGATGAAGAAGGAGGGCAGGCGAGAGGACAGCGATTTAACGGCGGA
>JABACB010000309.1 GCA_014237925.1 Alphaproteobacteria bacterium | reverse complement strand
CGTGCTGTCGCCGCCCTCGCCGCCTGTAAGCGTATCCTCACCGTCGCCGCCCTCCAGCGTGTCGATGCCCGCGCCGCCTTCCAAGATGTCGTTGCCCGCGCCGCCGTAGAGTTTGTCGTCGCCCACCTCACCGTAGAGGAAGTCTCCGTCGTCGTCGCCGCGCAAGGTGTCGATGCCGTCGCCGCCTCTGAGCGTGTCTACACCCCCTCCACCCTCAAGGGTGTTGCCCTGATCGTTGCCCGTGAGCGTGTCTGCGTTGTTGCCGCCCTTGACAACCTTAACGCCACTTAGCGTGTAGCTTCTGAGCAAGGTGCCTCCCTCCTTGACGACAGCCAGCAGCACATCGTCGCCTTGCACAAGCAACGCGTCATCGACAGGCACGACCTCCAGCGTCCTGTCGCTACCGTCTGCGATCAAGGCTGCGAAGTTCGCCTCCGTACTCGTGCCATCGCCATCGATGAAGAAAGCAGTGTCGGCATCGACCGCCGTTCCCGTCACGCCCGCAAGGCTTCCTCCGAAATTGGAGACGGCGATCAAGTTATCGCTATCGTCGCGCAAAGAGACGGGCAAATTGGCGAACGCTGGGATTTGGCTGCCTGCAT
>JABACB010000308.1 GCA_014237925.1 Alphaproteobacteria bacterium | reverse complement strand
TTTCGTTACCTTCTGCTGATCGATCGCGTGTCTGACAAGGATTCTCCGACCGACCTTCTCTTTTCGGACAGGGCTCTGTTAGCGTGCGTCTTGGGGTGGGGCATCTTGTCGATGGTGTTGCTGTGGCGCTAGCGAGTCCTTCTTCCCAAGACGAGAGCGATTCCGCCGCCATGGATGTGGACGCGCACACCGAGCGGGCGGTAACCGCAGCATTGGACGAGATCGCAAAGGGCGGCATGGTTGCCGTTTCCGACGACGCAGGGAGGGAGAACGAGGGCGACCTGATCATGGCGGCAGAGCATGCGAGCGAAGAAAAAATCGCGTTTTTTGTGCGGTACACCAGCGGTATTGTCACCGTGGCACTTTCGGCGGCGCGCGCGCTGTTGTTGCGCTGTCCGCCGATGGTACCTTTTAACGAGGCGCCGTTGCAGACGGCTTTCACCGTCTCATTGGACGCGCGCGAGGGACTGACGACCGGCATTGCGGCCAGGGAGCGAGCGCAGACGATTCGTTCGCTTGCCGATTCTTGTGCGTGCGCGGAGGATTTCGTCCGTCCTGGGCATGTGTTTCCGCTGATTGCGAGGGAAGGGGGAGTGTTGGAGC
>JABACB010000307.1 GCA_014237925.1 Alphaproteobacteria bacterium | reverse complement strand
CCATAGAGATCACCCAGCGGGGCTCAGGCATCTGGTCGTACACCTTCCGCAGGGCGGGAGCCATCTTGTTAGTCAGAGTCCCTGCGACTATCATGACGTCAGACTGTCTGGGCGTGGCTCTGAATACAATCCCGAATCTGTCCAGGTCGTAGCGAGCTGCAGCTGCGTGCATCATCTCCACAGCGCAGCAGGCGAGACCGAATGTCATCGGCCAGAGGGAGTTAGCCCGGGCCCAGTTGAACACCTCCTCTACCTTTGTCAGCACGAACTCTGCTGCGTTGTCAAACTTCTTTCCGGGCTTCAGTTTAGTGACGGGACCTCCTGGTAGGTGTCTGGGTACGTTAACACTGACCTCCTTGTTCTGAGTGGAGTATGATTCCCTTGTGGATGAGATGAGACCAGAGGAGACACGGTACCACTGCTGTGAGGTCCTGTACCTGATCACGGTAGGTAGCAGACGTACTGATCTCAGCATGTGTGAGCTGCTTATACTGATCTAATTTACTGTATTAGTCCCGATAACACCAGACATAAACACGATACATAATCACATGTAACTAGGAGTACAGTTGGCTCCTACACATACAAGCTTTTTAATACAGTA
>JABACB010000306.1 GCA_014237925.1 Alphaproteobacteria bacterium | reverse complement strand
GGCGTAGGGGCTTTCGCCGACGCGCGTGTGGTGGCGGGGAATTTTCAAGAAAGTGAGAGGGGTTAGAGGTGAGTAGCCATGAAGGGTGAGTAGCCATGAGCAGTATAGGCTATCCATCGAGACACCTTTTCCTTATCCACAACTTTTTTTAAGCTACTCACCCTATTTAGCGCTACTCAGAGGTCATACGGGTGGGAACGACGCACGCGTAGCGTGCGGGGGGGCGTGGGGGGACGAAGTCCCCCCGCAAAAAGCGCGCCGCGAGCGAGCGCACGCTAGTGCGCTTTCTACACACGAGCGCAGACGCGACGCGCTATCGCGCCCGCTGACGCGGGGTCTTCGTGGGGGAACTTCGTCCCCCCACACCCCCCCTTACCCCCCTTTGCGCGACAACGCCTTTTTTGTCTGTAAAAAGCCCGTTAAAAATGCCGATTTTTTCTGCTACACTCGCCCCATGACAAGCTCCGTCACCATCCTCCAAACCCTCCTGCACGGACGCTTCGTCGGACGCGATTCCCTCAACAACCGATACTACGAAAATACAAAATCCTCCAAAAGAACCCGCCGATGGGTCGTCTACGGCAAAAAACC
>JABACB010000305.1 GCA_014237925.1 Alphaproteobacteria bacterium | reverse complement strand
GATCACGCCGCCGGCGAAGTCCGACGAGAGCAACGGCATAAACGCAATCGTCTGCAACGCACCCTGCCAAAGGTAGGGGTTGGTATTAAGGTTTGCGCTTGCAAGCGTGTTGTTTTGTGTTTTCTTCTTCTTCTTTTTGCCTAAGGAGAAGGCTGTATAGGCTTCGTCGTCGGGATTGCCTGCTCTTCCGATCTTGCCGCCTCTGCGGTCGCGTTGGTCTTCGGCAGAGAGGTTTTCTTCTTTCGTCGGACGGCGCACCTCGATCTTGCTGCAGGCACTCACGAGCAAGGCGAACACGAGCGTTGCGCAAAGCCAAAAGCGCATCAAAGGGCGTGAGGGATTCTTCGAAAGCATGGTGCGACTATAGCAAAGGGCGGCGTTTTCGCCAAGAGGTTTGCCTCAGAAGCTTGTTGGCAGAGATTTGCTGAAGAGGTTTGCTACGAAGCGGCGTGGGAGGTGGGAGGCGATTGAAGGTTGCGGTATTTGTCAGGGCGGTGAATTTCCTTGCCGTCGCCAATAGAGATAACATCGGGCAGCTGGCATTGTCGTAGCAACTCTTCCGAGATGGGAACAATTTTTATTTTTTTTTTTTTTTTTTTTTCTTGT
>JABACB010000304.1 GCA_014237925.1 Alphaproteobacteria bacterium | reverse complement strand
CCTAACGCTCCGCAAACGTTCGCACTATCCATGCTATGCAACGAACCCAAAATTCAGAATGTTTTCCCATTAATGTTGATTACTCATCAGGGAAACATAGAAGAATCAAGACTTGTTCAGAATTTTCCACATTATATCTTTGAACATACAGGTACAATTGCAAGGATATTGATAGCATTGTGTTCGGATGGTGACACTTTTCACATGCCTCATACGTACATATAGCTTTTATGATACCTCACCACAACAAGATTTAAAACATATATTGGAATTAATTATGATGTGGTATTGAACGATAAACAACAAGAAGCAAAAAATATTATTTGTCAAGATTTAAAAGAAATATCGGAAATTAATGATGGATCATTTGATATAGCATTTAAAATTTGGATAGTAAAAAATATCTTGCATATTAATGAGGATCTTACCATAGAAGAAATACTCGGGTATGAGAATAGATTTGATACGGATTTATTCTATGAACAACAAGGAGAAAATCAGGATGATTATCACATGTATTGGGGGAAAATTTTCTTCAATAAGGAATTTGAACATGTTTGTAATAAAAATGACATAGAAAATTTTATTAAAATACAGTCTAATTTT
>JABACB010000303.1 GCA_014237925.1 Alphaproteobacteria bacterium | reverse complement strand
GCGCAAAAGTCGCTCGATGGCAGGGACGCGTTCAAGCTGGCGCGGCGCGACGATACAAAGCGCTTCAGGATAAGCCCGTCGCAACGCGCAATGCGCTTCGACGACGCTCCGCTCTTCGGGCGCGTGCGTGCTGGCTGCGATCCAAAGGTTTTTGTGCGCGAGCAAGCGCCGAAACCACCGCTCGGTGCTAGCGGGGAGGGTGCGGGGCGCGGGCAGGCTCTTGAGGTTGCCAGCAACCTTCGTGCTTTTCACGCCGAGCGTGTCGAGAAAACGAGCAGAAGCTTTGTCCTGACAGAGCGCGAAGTCGATGTTTTGCATCGTGCGCTGTGCAATGCTGCGCTTGGCGGACAGGGTGAGCTTCGTCAAGCCTCGCCAGCGTCGAAAGCTTTTTTCCGACATCCGCGCTTGCACGAACAACAGCGGACAGCACCTTCTCGTCTCGATGATGGCGTTCGGCCAGAACTCGTTCTCGCAGCGCACGGCGAGCGCAGGTCGCCAGTGACGGAGAAAACGTCGATACCACCTTTGGCAATCCAGCGGTGCAAACTGGTGGTGCAATCTTCGCTCGCTACTTTTGGCGATCAGAATCAGCGCGGCGGCGGCGCGC
>JABACB010000302.1 GCA_014237925.1 Alphaproteobacteria bacterium | reverse complement strand
GTTGCCCGCACCGCCGTCGAGCCTGTCGTCGCCCTCACCGCCGTCAAGAGTGTCGCCACCTACACCGCCGTAGAGATGGTCGTTTCCCTCTCCGCCGTCGAGCCTGTCGTTGCCCGTATCGCCGTAGAGCTCGTCGTTGCCCGCTCTGCCTGAGATCTTGTCGTTGCCCGCACCACCGTCAAGATAGTCGTCGCCCGAACCGCCAAAAGCAAGGTTGAGACCGCTACCTGTGCCGCTGTTGCCAGTAGCATTGCCACCACCAGCGCCACAACCTTCCAAAAACACGCCCAGCGCCGTCGCAGAAAGCAAGGCGCTCAGCGCACGCGTTTTCCTGTTGCGCTGACTAGCGCTTTTCTCACCGGTTTGCGTGCTGTTGGAATAGGACGCCATGATTCTTGCTCCGTGTAAGACTGACGATACAAAAACGTTGAATCCCTAGTATCAGATCAACAACGCTTCCCCCCTTTTTCCCCCTTCTCCCACTTCCTTCGTCCTCCCTCTACCCGCCTGTATCGTTTCCGATCCGCTCCGCGAGGTCTCACAAGACAAAGTGTTACCCACAACGTAAGAGAGAAAGCAGGTAAAGTCAACCTGTTTACGTAGCCCTC
>JABACB010000301.1 GCA_014237925.1 Alphaproteobacteria bacterium | reverse complement strand
TTGAACGAGATGATTGGTCGTTTACAGTTCCAGTCGGTGCCTTGTTCAAGTTTACAAAGTTGGCCGCATGAGATACTATAGAATCGTTTATTGCAAATCCAAGTGTCAGTACATCGCCTGCTTTAGCGTATGCAGGATTTGCATTATTACTCTTAATTGTAAGAGGATATTCTAGGTTTATGAATTGAACGCCTTTATCAGTACCAGCTGTCGTTATGGCATATGGGGATGAATCAATGGTGGTGGCTATGATATAGTTTACACCCTTTAGTTCCGTATAGCCACCTGCACCATCTGTAATAGATGATGTTGCTGTTGGCTGGTGTGGGTTTGTAATGTCTATGACTTGAACGCCATCATCACTATATGATGCCACTAGAGCATACGTTGATGAGCCGATGGTGGCTGTAGTGATAGATGTTGCACCGCCTAGCACGGAATAATTTGAATTATCAGGAATTGCCGATGTTGCAATTGGGCTACCTGGGGTTGTAATGTTTATTATTTGAACGCCGTTATCATCCTCGGATGCCACCAAGGCATACGTTGATGAGCCCATGGTGGCTGTAGTGATAGAAGATACACTACCTAGTTCTGTAAAGTTATCTT
>JABACB010000300.1 GCA_014237925.1 Alphaproteobacteria bacterium | reverse complement strand
TCGGTGTCACGGTCAACTTGGCTACGGGTGAGGTTAGTGGGGATGACGCTGAGGGCGACACTCTCGTTGGCATCGAAAATCTTGTCGGCTCGGCATTACAAGACACGCTTACGGGCGATGACAAAGCCAACAAACTTGAAGGTGGCGGTGGCTCAGACACGCTCTACGGCGGCGGTCTAGGCGACACGCTTGAGGGCGATGCGGGCGACGACTTCCTTTACGGAGGCAGGGGTATCGACACGCTTCGCGGCGGCGAAGACAACGACGAGCTCTACGGCGAAGGTGGCTCAGACACGCTCTACGGCGGTGCGGGGGTGGATACACTAGAGGGCGGCACGCACGACGACTTCTTGGAAGGCGGCGCGGGCGCAGACAACTATATTTTCAACAGCGGCCACGGCGCGGACACCATCCGCCTCGATGCGGACGGCGGCAACCTCTACTTCAAAGTTGCGAGTGGTGGAGATTTCTCCTTCTCGCGCAACGAGGCTGGCGATGTGGTCATCACAGTTGGCATCGACTCTGTGACGATCCTTCAGGCTGCCTATGCCGATGGTCGCTACAGTATCTTCTACGGCGATAGCAACACGGCTTTGGACACGCTTACGCT
>JABACB010000002.1:62027-124817 GCA_014237925.1 Alphaproteobacteria bacterium | reverse complement strand
TCAAACACAACCACGGACAAATCCTAGAACCCGCAAGCGGCAAAAATATCTTCCTCCATTCCCCCCTCGCACAAAATATCCCCATCACAGCCCTAGAAATCGACCCGTCCCTTAATCACTCCAGCAACACACGCCATATCAACCATATCAACACAGACTTCTTCGATTATCCCCTCTCCCAAAAGTTCGATACCATCATCGGAAATCCACCCTATGTCCGCTTCCAAGATATCCTCCCCACAACACACACAAAAATTACCGCCTTCCTGAAATCCCTCCAAAAAACATCCTCTCCCTTACCCTCCCCCTCTCCAACCTTTTTCGACAACCGAACGAACCTCTACCTCTTCTTCATCTACAAAGCGACCCTCCACCTCAACGACAACGGAGAACTCATCTTCATCACTCCCAGAGACTTCACCAAAGCCACCAGCGCCAAAAACCTCAATGAATACCTACACAAAACAGGAACCATCACCCACTTCCAAGACTACGGCGATACAAAACTCTTCCACAACGCAACTCCCAACTGCGCCGTATGGCGCTTCCAAAAAGGAAAAACCTCACCCCGCATGGCGGACGGCAGAACCTTCCTCTGCCACGAAGGACAACTCACCTTCTCCCCCAAAAAAGCGCACCTCGCTCACAGACTGGGAGACGCCTTCGAAGTGAAAGTGGGCGCCGTCAGCGGAGCAGACCACATCTACGAATCGCCACACGGAAACCAAGACTTCGTCTGCTCGCAAACGCGAACCACAGGCGATCTCAAACGCATGATCTACAACAAGCTCAGCCGAGCCCTCCTCCCGCACAAACAAACCCTGCTACAAAGACGCATACGAGCATTCGACGAAAACAACTGGTGGCAATGGGGCAGAAAATACCCCGAACGCGAGGGCGCGCGAATCTATGTCAACGGCAAGACACGCATCACAAAACCTTTCTTCATCTCAACGGCAGAAGCGTTCGACGGCTCGGTCTTGGCGCTTTTCCCCAAAAAGAAGATTCACAACTTGGCAGAGATTTGCGAAGAACTGAACCGCCTCGACTGGCGAGCGCTCGGCTTCATGACGGGCGGACGCTATCTTTTTTCTCAACGCTCGCTGGAAAACGCCAACATCAACCTCGCTTTGTGAAGAAATTCGTTCCCTCCCCTCATTGCCTATCCGCTCGCAACCCTCTCGACAAAAGGCAGAAGCTGGTACTTGCGACACTCAGGAGGAGACAGCACTCGCCGCTCCGCCAAAGCAATGTAGTGTGGTTCGATGTCGTAACCGACAGACAACCGACCGCAACGCCTCGCTGCTAGTGCCGTCTGTCCGCTACCCAAGAACGGATCCAACACCTCGTCGCCCTCACACGAATAGAGCAACACCAGACGACGCACCAGCTCTTCAGGGTAGGGACAAGGATGATCGATCGTCCGAGGAGGAACAGGCGCAATGTGCCAAATGTTGTTTGCGATATCGCGCTTGAACACATCGTCGATCGCAAGCGCGTCTTTCTTGTCTCGCCAATGCGTCCCCTCTTTGCGAAAGACCAAAATGTACTCGCACATGATGTTTGGATAGTAATAGCCCGCCCTGGGACGCTGGATGAAGCAGCCCGCGCGAGTCACCCCGCCCGTCACCTTGTTCCAAACGATGTCTTGATGAAACTCCCAACCCAAGCGCAGCATGCGTTCAGTGATTAACATCGGCGTCGGAATGTGCTTGCGCTCGTGAAGAAGCGTGCCTGCGACAATCGCACAAAACCCGCCCGCCTTGGTGGCACGCAACACCTCGGTGAACACCACGCCAATCTTGTCGAGATACGCCTCCAGCGTATCGCCGAATCCGCTGTAGGCGCGCTCTCGGTACCAGACCGAATTAGCCTCGCGCGAAGAGTCGTCTTGGGCGGCGTGCAAGTCGTAGTCGATCGCATTCCAGTACGGCGGCGAGGTGATCGTCAAGGCGATCGAGCCGTCCGCGCACTCAGGCATGCGCTCGCAGGATCGAGCGTAAAAACGATAGTTCTTTCCTACAACCTCGTCCTTTGGTTTTGGCGCAAGTCTCTGCGTAAGCTTGTCCGCGCTTCTGCGCAGACTCCCGCTTCCTCCCCCGCTTCCTCCCCCGCTTCCTTCCCTGCTTGTCCGTTTTTCTGCAAGCTCGATCTTCTGCGCTCGCCGAAGAAGCCTCACTCTTCGTCGCCTTTTCCGGGCTTGTCGGAGAAGTGATTTTTGAACTTGTCGGCAACCTCCTCCCACTCTTTGGCGTCGCTCGGCACCTCGCCCTTGCGCGTGATGTTCGGCCACTTTTCGCTGTACTCGCGATTGACGCCCAGCCACGCCTCCGCGTCCTTTTCTGTGTCGGGAAGGATCGCCCCGATCGGACACTCCGGCTCGCAAACGCCGCAATCGATGCACTCGTCAGGGTGGATCACCAGCATCGTTGCTCCCTCGTAGAAACAATCGACAGGACAAACCTCGACGCAATCTTGATACTTACACTTGATGCATTTTTCGGTCACGACAAAGGTCATCGTTCTCTCCTGTTGTGGTCGCTTGTCTGCTTGCTCGCCTTACTGCTCGCCTTGCTGCTTGCCTTGCTACTTGCCTTGCCGCTTGTCCGCTGTTTTCCCATCTTGGCACTTTTTTTGATAGAGACAAAGCAAGAATCCCTCCTGCTCGGCGGACATCCGCCTACCATCTCCAAGGCATCTTCCAAGTCAACTCCCAAGGCAATTCTATGACTCCGCTTCCTCTCAAGAAACACACGCGCGTGCTGAAGGACTGGCTTGAACAAAAAGTGTCTTCGAATCGCAAACAGACTCTGTTCCAGCCCGACGAAAAGACACGGACTCCTGTGGAGCCTTACTATCTGAGAGCCGGCAGCAGCTTTCGACGGGTGCGCAAGGACTCGACGGTGGAGACAGCAAGGATTTTGGGCTTTCACGACAACGGAGGAATCACGCATGTACGCTTCGAAGTGCGCTTTCGCCACCCTTACAGTCCTGTCGAGGATTGGGAGGGTCCGAAGATTCTTTCGATCGAGCAGTTTTCGAACCTCTATGAAATCACGAGGTCGGACATCACGAAGTCGGAAATTGCGACCTCGGACATCACGAAATCGTGACCTTTTTGCAAGAGCTGTTGTACTTGAAATTACGCGATGCAAGACCCACTATAGTAGGAAGGGACGGCTGAATGCGGGCGTGGCGAAACAGGCAGACGCGTCGGCTTTAGGTGCCGGTGAGGCAACTCGTGGGGGTTCGAGTCCCTCCGCCCGCATCCGCTCGTGCACTGCACCTTGAGGACAAGAACGGAACCCTCGATTTGGACGCTTTGCAAGAAGCGACCAAGAAACGACCAAGAAACGACAAGGCGAAGCAACAAGGAGATTGGACTTATGAATATCGTAAAAACGGACTTGAAAGAAGAGTTCGCACACAAGTATCAGGTCGCGTTGCCGAAAGCAGACTTCGAGAAGGCTGTGGAGTCCAAGCTCCAGCAGATCGCTCCGAAGATGAAGATGGACGGCTTTCGCGACGGCAATGTTCCTGTTTCCGTCATTCGTGAGAAACACGGCGGGCGGATCAAGCAGCAGGTCTTGACAGCCTTTGCTCAGCAAGCGGTGCAGCGGATCTTGAACGAAAACAAGGAGCTGCGTCCTGTGGGCGCGCCGCGCGTGCAGTTCACGAAGGACGATGCGAACGAAGTCGCTTTCGATGTGGATATCGATACCGCGCCTGAGGTCGAGGTGAAAGACTTCTCGGCGATGACGATCACCCGTCCGCAAGTGCAAGTGCCGGACAAGACGGTAGAAGAGAACCTGAAAGCCTTGGCGCGCCGCACGGCACCCGTCGAAGAGGTGCAACGCAAGAGCCAAGACGGCGATGTTGTCGTCATCGACTATCAAGGCAGCGTCGGCGACGAGAAGCAGGCATCGCTGAAGACTCAGGGCTATCGGCTGGGACTTGGCGACGGCATCATCCACAACGACTTCGAACGCAACCTGACCGGTCTTGCGGCGGGGGAAAAGAAGAGCTTCACGATCTCGTTTCCCGATACGCACACGGCGCGAAATGTCGCGGGCAAGACGGTCGCCTTCGAAGTGGAGGTGAGGAAGGTGCTTGCGCGCAACGCGAAAGATTTCGAGATCGACGAAGCGCTCGCCCTGCGCATGAAGCACAAGGACTTGGGAGAACTGAGGAAGGCGGTCGTTCGACAAATCGAAAACGGCTGCCAGCCCGCCGCGCGGCAGATGATCAAGCGGCAGGTGTTCGACTGGTTCGACGAGCAGTACTCGTTTCCTCTGCCGCAACGTCTGATCGAGACGGAGTTCGCCGACATTTGGCGGCGAGTCGAGCAAGAGATGAAACAGCGCGAGGTCTCGGAAGAAAAGTTCGCCGAGACACAAAAACAACTGCGCGAGCAGTATCGCACGATCGCCGAGCGCCGCTTGAAGACGGGGCTGATCCTCTCCGAGATCGCACGACAAAACAACATCACCGTCGACGACGAGAGCTTGTTGCGTTCGATCAAGGCGCGCATCGGAGCGAAGCCTAACGCTCAGCAGAAACAACTGTTGGAGCGCATTGCGAAGAACCCGCAAAGCGTTCTTGCAGAGGTTCGCCCGCAAGTGATCGAGGAGAATGTCGTCGACCACATTTTGAGCAAAGTTTCGACCACCAACGAAAGCGTCTCTCTGGAGGACATGCTGTCGCGCGCGCGCGAGTTGAACAAAGAAACGCAACTGCATGTCGAGTCCTCTGCCTTCGACGGATCTTCGCCAGACGCGCTCGAGGGCTCTGCCTCGACAGACATCGCCGAAGCAAGGGGTGGCAAGAAGAAAAAGAGACGATAGTCTCGTCTTTTCTTTGGCTCTCGCTTTTTGTTCCTCGCCTTTTGTTCTCCTCGCCTTTTGTTCTTTAGAGTGCGCTCGTCTTGACCTTGCCATGCTGATCGACAAATCTGCTGCGAGCTCCGCCGATGCGTACGGTACGCTGGTGCCGATGGTGGTGGAGCAGACGGCGCGCGGCGAGCGTGCGTTCGACATCTATTCGCGTCTTTTGAAGGAGCGGATCGTCTTTTTGACGGGACCTGTTCACGACGAAGTTGCGAGTTTGGTGTGCGCGCAGCTGCTGTTCTTGGAGGCGGAGAATCCGAAACGCGACATCGCCTTCTATATCAATTCTCCTGGCGGCGAGGTGACGGCGGGACTTTCGATCTACGACACGATGAACTACATCCGTCCTGATATTACAACCTTGTGTTTGGGACAGGCTGCCTCGATGGGATCGCTGCTGCTGGCTGCGGGCAAGAAGGGGAAACGCTTCGCCTTGCCCTCCAGTCGTCTGATGGTGCATCAGCCCTCAGGCGGCACGCGCGGCACGGTCGCCGACATTCACATTCAGGCGAAAGAGATGCTGCGCCTGCGCGAGCGGATCAACGACATCTACGCGAAGCACACGGGACAAAAGATCGCCACCATCGAGAAGGCGATGGACCGCGACAACTTCATGAACGGCGAGGAAGCGAAGAAGTTCGGGCTGATCGACGAAGTGCTTGTGAAACGCAAGCCTCTCGGCAGCACGAAAAGCTAGTTTTCGAAGGAAGGAGCACGGGATCATGGCTCGTCGTCGCGATTTGCAATCGGGTTCGGAGAAGAAGACGCTGTGTTGCTCTTTTTGCGGCAAGAGTCAGAACGAGATCAAAAAGCTGATCGCAGGTCCCGAAGTGTTCATTTGCGACGAGTGCGTCGATCTGTGCACCGAGATCATTCAGGAAGACCACAAAAACGCTGCCTTGCGCACCGAGAGTCGCGTGCCTTCGCCAGCGAAGATCGACAAGTACTTGGCGCAGTACATCATCGGACAGGGACACGCCAAGCGAGTGCTTTCGGTGTCGGTTCACAACCACTACAAGCGCATCGAAGAGGAGCGAGCGAACCCTGACGAGGTGGAGCTGGCGAAATCGAACATTTTGCTGGTGGGACCTACCGGCAGCGGCAAGACTCTGTTTGCGCAAACCTTGGCGAGAATTTTGGATGTTCCCTTTACGATGGCGGACGCAACGACGCTCACAGAGGCGGGTTATGTCGGCGAGGATGTGGAGAACATCATTCTGAAACTTTTGCAGACGGCAGATTACGATGTCGAGCGGGCGCAGCGCGGGATCGTGTATATCGACGAGGTCGACAAGATTAGTCGCAAGTCGGAGAACCCTTCGATCACGCGCGATGTCTCAGGAGAAGGGGTTCAGCAGGCGTTGCTGAAGATCATGGAAGGCACGGTGGCGAGCGTGCCGCCGCAGGGGGGGCGGAAGCATCCGCAGCAGGAGTTTTTGCAAGTCGATACGACGAACATTTTGTTCATCTGCGGCGGCGCGTTTGCAGGGCTGGAATCGATCATCGCGGCGCGCGGCAAAGGAACGACGATCGGCTTCGAATCGGAGCTGCAACACCCTGAGGCGCACACGAACGCGAAGATCTTCAACGATTTGGAACCCGAAGACCTCATCAAGTACGGACTGATCCCTGAGTTTGTCGGGCGACTGCCCATCGTCGCCGTGTTGGAGACGCTGACGAAGGAGGATCTGGTACGCATTCTGATCGAGCCGAAGAACGCCTTAATCAAGCAGTATCAACGTCTGTTCTCGATGGAAGAGGTGCGCCTGACCTTCGCCGCAAGCGCCTTGGAGGCGATCGCCGAGAAAGCCAGCAAACGCAAGACGGGCGCACGCGGCTTGCGTGCCATCTTGGAAGAGGTGTTGCTCGATTCGATGTACGAGGTGCCAGATCACAAAGACATCGAGGAGGTCGTCGTCAAACGTGCGACCGTCGAAGGCAAGAGCGCGCCGTTGAAGATTCTTTCCAAAACGCGGCGCGAAAACAAATCCTCGGCGGCGCGCGCTTAGCATCGTTGCCAGAGAAAAACCGAAACGAACGAAGAAAGAAGCGAAGAAAGAAGCGAAGAAAGAAGCAAAGAGACAAACGACCGAAAAGAGGCTATCGTTCACTCATGTTCAAACGCACAAAAAACAGCGACAAGCCCCCTGCGACAGACGAGCAAGCGGCGAAGATCGAGGACGAAGACGGCGACGGGGTGGGATCGGTTGCAGGATCGTCAGCGGGGTCGGCTACAGGAAAGCTAGGAGGAAAGGCAAGGTCGGCGTTGCCCCGTTGCGCCGCGCTACCGCTCCGCGACATCGTCGTTTTCCCTCGCATGGTCGTACCCTTGTCGGTGGGACGCGAACGCTCGGTGCGCGCGCTAGAGCAAGCGCGCAAGCAGCATGGCACCATTCTGTTGGTAACCCAAAAGGACGCGTCGCAAGACCGTCCGCAAGCCAAAGACCTCTACAACATCGGTGTCGAGAGCGTCGTATTGCAGATGCTGCATTTGCCCGACGGCACGGTGAAGATTCTTGTCGAAGGCAGAAGGCGCGTGCGCTTGCATGTCGAACGCAACGAGGAGACATTTCTCTCCGTCGCCTACGAGGCGATGGAGGACACGAACCGCGACGACAAGGACTTGGCGAACTTGTGTCGCGCGACCTTGGGACAATTCGAAAAGTATTGTCAGACCAATCGTCGTATTCCCGAAGACCTGATGCAGACGCTATCGAAGATGGACGATGCGGCGGAGGTGTGCGATTTGATGTCGCAGCATCTCGCGGTGCGGCTGGAGAAGAAGCAAAATCTTTTGTCTTTGGCATCGCTGCCGAAACGTTTCGAGCTGATCTTGAAGATCATCGAGGACGAAATCGGCATGCTGCGCGTGGAGCGGAAGATTCGTTCTCGCGTGAAGAAGCAGGTCGAGAAGAGTCAGCGCGAGTACTATTTGAACGAGCAGATCAAGGCGATTCAAAAAGAGCTGGGGGAAGGGGAGAAGGGCGGCGACGAGCTTTCGGAGATGGAGGAGAAGATCCGCTCTTTGCGCATGAGCAAGGAAGCGAAAGAGAAGGCGACCTCGGAGGTGAAAAAACTGCGGCAGATGAGCCCCTTGTCCGCAGAGGCGACGGTGGTGCGGAACTATCTCGACTGGCTGGTATCCCTGCCGTGGAAGAAACGCTCTAAGATCAACACGGACATGGAAACTTGCAAGACGATTCTCAACGAAGACCACTACGGCTTGGAAGAGGTGAAGGAGCGCATTCTCGACTATCTTGCGGTGCAGAGCAGGGTGAAAATTTTCAAGGGACCGATTCTGTGCTTGGTGGGACCTCCGGGGGTCGGCAAAACCTCGTTAGGCAAATCGATCGCGCGCGCGATCGGACGCGTCTTCGTTCGCATCTCGCTGGGCGGCATCCGCGACGAGGCTGAGATTAGGGGACATCGCCGTACCTATGTCGGCGCTATGCCGGGCAAGATCCTGCAAGGCATGAAGAAAGCCAAGGTCAGCGACCCCTTCTTCTTGCTCGACGAAATCGACAAGATCGGCAACGACTGGCGCGGCGACCCTACTTCCGCGCTGCTCGAAGTGCTCGATCCTGAACAAAACAACGGGTTCAACGACCACTACCTCGAGGTGGATTACGATCTCTCCGAATGCATGTTCATCACGACGGCGAACTCTTTGAACATGCCGCAAGCGTTGATCGATCGCATGGATATCGTGCGGTTGCCGGGCTACACGGAAGACGAGAAGATTCAGATAGCGAAACGTCATCTGTTGCCGAAGAATTTTGAGCAGTGTGGTGTCAGGGAAGGGGAGATCGACCTGAAGGATGACGCGCTACGCGACACGATTCGCTACTACACGCGCGAGGCGGGTGCGCGCAACTTGGAGCGATCGATCGCGCGCATGCTGCGCAAGTCTATCCGCAAGATTCTTCTGAAGGAGGAGCCTCCGATCACGATCGAGGCGCAAAACTTGCCCGATTTTCTCGGGGTGCGGAAGTATCGCTTCGGCGAGGTGGAAAGCCAAGATTTGACGGGAATCGCAACAGGGCTGGCGTGGACGGAGGTCGGCGGCGAGCTGTTGACCATCGAAACCGTGACCGTGCCCGGCAAGGGGCGCATTCGGCGTACTGGCAAGCTGGGCGACACGATGCAGGAATCGATTCACGCCGCCGAAAACTTTATCAAGAGCAGGTCGTGGCATTTCGGAATTACGCCCGATGTTTTCGAAAAGATCGATCTGCATGTGCATGTCCCCGAAGGGGCGACGCCGAAGGATGGTCCTTCGGCGGGCATAGCGATTGCGACGGCGTTGGTCTCGGTGCTGACGGGCATTCCGGTCGATCGCACGGTTGCGATGACGGGCGAGATCACCTTGCGCGGCAGAGTTTTGCCGATCGGGGGGCTGAAAGAGAAGATGCTGGCCGCCCTTCGCGGCAACATCAAGACGGTGATTATTCCTGAGGAGAACAAGAAGGACTTGGAGGAGATTCCCGAAAATGTGAAGGAGGGCTTGACGATCGTCCCTGTCGAATCGGTCGACCAAGTGTTGGATTTGGCGCTGACGCGCAAGCTGACGCCTCTGCCGCCGCCGCGGCCGCGCTTGGAGAGCGCCTTGGAAGCCATTCCTTCCGAAAAGAAGGGTGCACTACAACCCTTGGACGAACCTGCGGACGAGCCTGCTTCGAGACCCAAGAAGAAACAACCGTTGGAAGAACGCATTCCTCACTGAGGGGCGATTTCTCTCTTGCCAACCGCGTCTTTTTTCGCTAGAAGAAAACATTGCTTTCGCTGACACTGGGGGAACGGACATCGGAAGAGATGTTGATCGGTGCGCGGCAATGGTGCGCGGGTGAGGCTCGTCGAAGGGCGAGCGACGGTCTCGGCAAAGCGAAAGTTTCTGCAACACAAACAAAAGGATGAGGCCAGTGAACAAGAACGAACTTATTGAAAATGTCGTCTCTGCGACGAACCTCAAGAAGACAGAAGCTACCATGGCGGTCGAATCTGTTTTCGAGGCGATCACAAAATCGCTCACGAGTGGCAACGAAGTGAAGATTGCGGGCTTCGGCTCGTTTTCTGTCTTGAAACGCGCGGCGCGCACAGGACGCAACCCTCGCACAGGGGAGAGCATCAAGATCGCAGCCAGCAAGCAGCCCAAGTTCAAAGCGGGCAAAGGCTTGAAGGACGCCGTCAACCAATGACGGCTCTTCAACGGAGGCGAAGGCAGACAGAGCTACGGACAGAGATGTTGGGCGATTAGCTCAGTCGGTCAGAGCGTCTCGCTTACATCGAGAAGGTCGGCAGTTCGAACCTGTCATCGCCCACTCGCGGGACTCCTCGCGTCAAAGAAAGCTGTAGGGATCGATATCGATCTTGAGGCGCACGTCTTCGGGTATCTTGCACGCAAGCCAACGCGCGAGCAGGGGTTGCAGGGGTTGGGTGCGCGTGCGCAACAAGAAACGAAGACGATGACGTCCGCGCAGCGGCGACAGAGGGGGTGCGGCAGGACCGAAACATTCGACCCTAGACGATACGGGGAAAGCCTCGTACAAGCGCTGCGCAAAAATATCGAGACGACGTTTCTCCTTCGAACTCACAACGACGGCGGCGAGACGGGCAAAGGGCGGCCAAAAGCTGTTGTGCCTTGTGTCGGAGCGCGCAAGCACCTCGCTTTTCAAAAAGCTGTCGCGGTCGAAGGTCTGCAAGGCGCGCAACGCCGTCGAGTGCGGCTCCGTCGTTTGAACGACAACCTCGCCCTTCTTCGCGCCCCGCCCCGCTCGTCCGGCAACTTGGTGTAGCAGCTGGTAGCAACGTTCGAAGGCGCGCGGGTCGCCGCCCGAAAGTCCCAAGTCGGCATTGACGATGCCGACCAAAGTCAGATGAGGGAAGTGGTAGCCTTTCGCCAGCATTTGCGTTCCCACCACAAGGTTGCAGCGACCTTCTTCGAAAGCACGCACGACCGCTTGCGGATCCTTCGTATCCGAGCTGAGGAGTTGCAGGCGAGCTTTCGGAAAAAGTTTTTGCAACGCCTCCGCAAGCCGCTCGACACCCACGCCGAACGCCTTCAGAGACCCCTCCGCATTGCAGGAGGGGCAGATTTGCGGTGTCGGCATCGAAAAGTCGCAGTGGTGGCAGACAACGCGCACAAACGCGCGATGTTCGACCAAGAGGGCGTTGCAGAAGCGGCAGGAGAGGCGCGCGCCACAGCGATTGCATAACAGCAGCGGTGCATAGCCTCGGCGGTTGAGAAAGATCAGCACTTGCTCCTTGCGCGAGAGCGTCTGTTCGATGCGGGTGCAGAGGGACGGTGTCAGGAGGGGTTCGCCTGTCTTCGCGGCGCTGGCTTCTTTGCGCAAGTCTACGAGGGTGACCTTGGGCAGAGTCGCTCTGCCGAAGCGATGCGGCAACACCAGACGACGATACTTGCCGCACTCGGCGTTGTGCCAGCTTTCGAGCGACGGGGTCGCGCTCACGAGCACGACGAGGCAGCCCGCTTTTTGCGCGCGCAACACCGCCATATCGCGCGCGTGATAGACGATGCCTTCTTCTTGTTTGTAGGCGTGGTCGTGTTCTTCGTCGACGACGACGAGTCCCAAGTTGCAAAATGGGAGGAAGAGTGCGCTACGCGCTCCCAAGACGGCGCGTGCCTTGCCGCAGGCGATCTCGTTCCACGCCGCGCGCCGCGCGCGGGCGGACAGGGCGGAGTGGCAGAGCAGCGCTTCCGTTCCGAATCGTTTGTGAAAACGTTCGGCGAAACGCACCGAGAGAGCAATCTCCGGCAGCATAAGCAGCACTTGTTTGCCTGCTTGCAGACAGGTTGCGACCGCTTCGAAGTACACCTCTGTTTTGCCGGAGCCTGTTTCGCCGTCGAGCAGGACTGTTGTAAACTTGCCTTCTTGGCAAAGCGAGCAGAGCTCATAGGCTGCCTCCTGCTGTTCTTTTTCGAGCGGAGATTCGCGCGGCAAGACGCAAAACGGCGAGGGCGAGGGCGTTGCGAGAGAAGCCGATCGCGTAGGAGGTGGTACGGGGGGGGATATAAGCGAAATTTCTTCGACCAGCTCCAACGCGCGACAGCGACGCAAGACGGCAGCCGAGATGCCTTCGCTCAGCAAATCTTCGCGCGACGAAGCTTCGTGCGACAAAGCTTCGTGCGACAAGTCTTTTGGCAAAAAATCTTGATGCGGGCGCATCGAATTCTGCGCCAGCATGGCGAGCAGGCGGGTTTTTTGTGTTGTTTTGCTTGTCGTTTTTGTTTGCAGATGTTCTTCTACGCCTTTCGCGGTGATACGAAAAGCGCGTCTCTCTTTCTTGCGCGGCGGTTGCCCTGCGTTGAGCGCCGATGCGAAGACGCTTTTCAACACGCGTCCGCGCGGGGTCATGGTGTAGGCGGCGAATCGATCGATGAAGGCGCGGAGGTCTGCTTGTAAGGGCGGCAGCTCTTGGCGCATCGCTGCCGTCAGCGATTTCAGGCGACGCGCGGGCGGCAGGGAGCTTTCGACCACGCGCCACACGACGGCGAGAACCTCTTTGCTGCCGAACGGAACGCGAAACAGAGCGCCTTCTTCGAGAACGCGAGAGCAAACTATCTCTTGCGGGCAGGCGTAGGAGAAGAGCTGGTCGAGGCGTGGCGAAAGGACGAGCAGCTCTGCGGTCGGCGAACAAGGCGGCGAACAAGGCGTTGTCATCTCGGCTCTCGTCTCAGCGTGTTTCATCTCCTCCTGCTCGATCTTCATCTGCTCGATCTTCATCTGCTTGACCTTCATCTGCTTGACTTTCGTCGGTCTGTGTCGCACAAGCGTGGGATGAAGTTGTTCATCGACTCTGCCGATGTTAGCGAGGTGTCTGCGCTCGTCAAGAGCGGGCTTGGGCTTATCGATGGGGTGACGACGAATCCGTCGTTGATCGCGCAATCGGGTGCGTCGATTCATGAGCGCATCAAGGAGCTGTGTGCTGTCGTCGAGGGTCCTGTGAGCGCCGAGGTGACCGCCACTTCCTTCGATGGCATGCTGGAGGAGGGCAAGGCACTGGCGGCGATTGCGAAGAATGTTGCGGTCAAGGTTCCTCTGACCGAAGAAGGCTTGCGTTGCTGTCATGCTCTCAGTCGTGAGGGGACGGCGGTCAATGTCACGCTGTGCTTCTCGTCCGCGCAAGCTTTGCTCGCGGCGAAGGCGGGGGCAAGTTTCATCTCGCCTTTTGTCGGCAGGCTTGACGACATCGGTCACGACGGCTTGCAGCTTATTGAGGAGATATTGGATATTTATCGCGCCCACGACTTTGCTACGGAGGTGTTAGTTGCTTCGGTGCGTCATACGGGACATGTCACGGCGGCGGCGCGTTTGGGCGCGCATGTGGCGACCTTGCCGCCGAAGGTTTTTCGTGCGCTTTATAAGCATCCTTTGACGGACAGGGGCTTGCGGGCGTTTTTGGACGATTGGGAAAAGACGAAGCAGACGATCCTTTGAAGTTTTGCCTAAGACAAGGAAGAAGACAAGGAACGGGACTTTGGGCGACAAAAAGGCGGGTCGCGCGTCGCGTGCGTCAGCGCGCGCGGGGGGGAGGACAAGGAAGAAGACAAGGAACGGGACTTTGGGCGACAAAAAGGCGGTCGCGCGTCGCGTGCGCTAGCGCACGCGGGGGGGTGTGGGGGGACGAAGTTCCCCCGCAAAAAAACTGTGCGCTAGCGCACGCGGAGGGGCTGAGGGGGGACGAAGTTTTCCCGCAAAAAACTGCGCGCAAGCGCGCAGCCTCTTCCTGCTCCAGGCGCGTTTCGCAGAAACGCGCTACAACAGTGTCAATTGCCACACGGCGTATATGTTGCGCTCGCGCTCGTGCTTTTTGGATAGCACGCGCTCGCGCAACAAACACGCACGAGACTTGCTATCTTGCGTTTCCATCGTTATAAAAGAGAATTTCATGCGAGAATTCGCAACTCCTTTGGAGTGTCAGCCCCAATCCCAACATCAAACCCAAACAAAAAGGACTTGATAATGAGCAACCAAGATCAAGACGAGCAAAAAGCCAAACCTGAAATTAGGGAAAGAAGAGACGGAGAATCTATTGCCGATTATCTAAAAGATGTTACCAAAGACCAACCGCCTCTTTCAAACAGGTCAAAATTCATCTTAACCTTTGTCGTTGGCGGGATTCCCTTCGCAATCGTTTTGTTTCTGCTCGTAAAATGCCAATTGGGACAAATGAGCAAGGATAAAGTAGAAGAAGGGTATATCAGAGAATCTAATAGGCCACACGTGCTTTCCAAGTTTTATTGGGAAGATCCGACAAAATCAGATGCTGAAAAAGTGTTGCTAGAGGAGGAGATTAATGTCTATCCAAACTCGGAAATTTGCTGGAAAATGGCATCAGACGCAATAAAAAAGATGAAGTTAAAAAACAAATCACTTGATGATGCCTTCTTCTACGAATGCAACCTGAAATGAGCGACTGATAATTTTCCGTCAAAAACAGTCTCAAAGTTCACCAAGCACACAACGCATAGACTCTTTCTGCTTTTTTGCGGATTTTCGTATGTAATTTCCATAAACAAAACATCACTAGAAGTCCGTTGCGGCATGATATATCTGCTACGCTAGCGCTCGTGCTTTTTGGATAGCGCTCACGCAACAAACACGCACGAGACTTGCTATCTTGCGTTTCTATCGTTACAAAAAGTAAGATTGGCGCGATTTTTGCCCCTCCTGTTCTGTGTCCCAAGCATCGCCCCCTCCCTTTTCCGTCGCCCTCGAAGACTATTGTCGCCATCTCGAAAGCGAGCGACGCCTCAGCCCGCACACGCTCTCAGCCTATCGCCGCGACCTTCTTGCTTTCGATCGTTTTCTCACAAACCACCGTGGTAGCTCTATCCCCTTGGCGGCATGGTCGGAGATCGAAGAGCGAGACTTGCGCGGGTGGATGGCGCAACTGCGCGCACAGGGTTTGCAAGCGCAATCGGTTGCTCGCGCACTTTCGGCTTTAAAAGGCTTTGTGCGCAGGCTACAAACCCTCTACAACATCTCCTGCTCCGCCGCCCTTCGCGTGCGCCGCCCTCCGCATCAGTTGCCGCCGCCCTATCCCCTTTCGCAAGAGCGCACGCACGCGCTGATCGTAGCAGCGGGAATGTGCGCCGAACAGCAAGACTGGGTCAAGGCGCGCGATGTCGCGCTGCTGACGCTGCTCTACGGCGCGGGACTGCGTATCTCCGAAGCCCTCGCGCTCGACGACGAGGAGATCTTACGCATGACAAAAGAAACACCCCGTCGCTTGCGCATCCACGGCAAAGGCGACAAGGTGCGCCTCGTGCCTGTCTTGCCGCGCGTGTGCGATGCCTTGAAAGACTACCGCGAGCAGCGTCCCGATACCAAGACGCATGTTTCCGAGCGAACTTCCGAGCAACCCTTCTTTCGCGGAGCTCGCGGCGAAAGGCTGCATCCGCGCGTCGTGCAAAAACGCATGAAGATTTTGCGCGAACAGCAAGGCTTGCCGCAGAGCGCAACCCCGCACGCGCTACGCCATTCCTTTGCGACGCATTTGATGGAGGAGGGGGGAGACTTGCGCTCTATCCAAAAACTTCTCGGACACAGCTCGCTTAAAGCCACGCAGCGTTATACGGAGGTCGATATGGCCCACCTTGTCGAACAGCACCGCGCTGCCCATCCTCAATCTCAATCTCAATTCCTTGCGCCATCGCATCCCCAATCCTCGGCGCGATCGAACAAGGATGTTTTGCGCTAATGTTCTTTGCGCTTATTGAGACGAGGCTTTCATCCGTCACACCTTTTCAAAGACGAGGGCTGCGTTTGTGCCGCCGAATCCGAACGAGTTGCTCATGGCGCACTTGAAGGGTGCGTCGCGCCGTTTCAGCAGGATAGAGTCTGCGATCTTGTAGGAAGCGATGGTCTCGTCGAGGGTTTGGATGTTCGCCGATGCGCCCATGAAGCTGTTTTCCATCATCAGCAGCGTATAGACGGCTTCCTGCGCCCCTGCCGCGCCCAGCGAGTGTCCGGTCAGCGATTTGGTCGAGCCCAGAAAGGGCATGGCTTCGGGCTGTCGCGTGCGAAAGAGCTCGTCGATCACGCGACACTCGACCGCGTCTCCGACGGGCGTGGAGGTGCCGTGCGCATTCACATACTCGACAGGGTTGCGCACTCCCGCCAGAGCTTGCTCCATGCATCGTTTGGCGCCTTCTCCTGAGGGCTGCACCATATCGGCGCCGTCGGAAGTCGCGCCGTAGCCCGTGAGCTCGGCGTAGATCTTCGCGCCCCTTTTTTGTGCGCGCTCCGCTTCTTCCAACAGCACGATCGCTGCTCCGCCCGCGATGACGAAGCCGTCCCTTGTTGCATCGAAGGCACGCGATGCAGTGAGAGGGGTTTCGTTGTGCTGGGAGGAGAGTGCGCCCATGGCGTCGAACAGGCAGCTCATGCTCCAATGCAGCTCTTCGCAGCCGCCGGCGAAGACGGCGTCTTGCTTGCCCCACTGAATCATCTCGGCGGCGTTGCCGATGCAGTGCGCGCTGGTCGCGCACGCCGAGCTGATCGAATAGTTGATTCCGCGAATGCCGTGGGCGGTCGCCAGCACCGCCGAGCTCGTCGAGGACATCGTGCGCGGTACCATGAACGGACCGATGCGCCGCGTCGTTCGGTGCTTCTCCAAGCTGTTGAAGGAAGAAAGCAGATTGAAGGTCGAAGGTCCTCCCGATCCGACGACGATCCCGATCTTGGGGTCCGAGATGTCTCCCTTCTCCAACTTCGCATCCTTCATCGCCTCGCCCATGGCAATGGCGGCATAAGCGGTACCGTCGCCCATGAACCGTCGCCACCTGCGCTCGACCAACGCGTCCAAATCGATGTCGACGGCACCATAGACGCATGAGCGAAAGCCGCGTTCTGCGTGATCGGGCGCAAACCGAATGCCCGCCTTCGCCTCGTGCAACGAGGTTACGACCGTCGAAGGATCGCATCCGATGCAGCTGACGATTCCCAGCCCTGTTACGACAACCCTGCGCATACTCTTTCCTCCTTGTTGTTGTGTCAGTGGAACAATCCTACGCGCAAGCCCTTCGCCGTGAGCGACACGACGCCGTCGGCTTGCAACACGCCGTCGGCGATGCCCATGACCAGCCTGCCGCTAATGATGCGCCTGATGTGCAATTGGTAGGAGACTAGTGTTGTCGAGGGCAAGACTTGTTCTCGAAATCGAATGCCCTCGACGCCCAAGGCTCTGCCTCTGCCCTTGTGTCCGAGCCATGCGAGGTGGAATCCCAGCAGCTGCCACAGTGCGTCGAGCCCGAGGCACCCCGGCATGACGGCATCCTTGTAGAAGTGGCAGGCGAAAAACCACATGTCGGAGGAGATCGTCATCTCCGCCGCGACCGCGCCGTGCGCGAACTTTCCGCCCTTGTCGGAAATATCGGAGATTCGCTCGAACATCAGCATCGGCGCCAACGGCAGCTGCGCGTTGCCCTTGCCGAAAAGCTTTCCCATCCCGCACTCGACAAGGTCGGCATGCTCGAAGACGCTTCTGCCCTGCGCGCAAAGCGATCTGTCCTCGACAGGCTGCAAACTCTCAGGTTGATCCATGGAGGACTGAGATGCAGAGGGCTGAGATACGGAGGGCTGGGGTACGGACTGATGCTGCGACATAGGTTCCTAAATGTTTTCTCAATGTTCGTTCTCGCGTTCGTTCGGCTTGAAGCTGTCAGCCTTTTCGACTGTCGGCGTCTCTTGGTAGAGAGACGCGCTGTCGGCGAGCAGACAGGCTACGATCGAATCGAGTCGCAAACTTCCTTCTGTCGTCAAGTTTAGTCGTAGCAAAGTTTTTTCACAATAGCCCGCCTTGCACAGATCGACGATGCGCGCTTGTTTCGTTTCGTCGAACAACGCGAGCGGCACGCCTTCCTTGAGGCGCAGTCCCATCATCACGCGCTCTTGCGCTGCCTCTTCTGGCGAGAGGAGGATGCGTTTTTCGATGCGTCCGTCTCTTGCCTGCGCTTGCTTGAGCCATCGGTCGGGGTCGCGCGTCTCCAAAGTTGCGATTCGAGTTGCGATGCTTCGCTTTGAGCGCGTGATGCGTCCGTGCGCCCCTGGTCCTATTCCCAGCCAGTCGCCGCTCCGCCAATAGACGAGGTTGTGACGCGATTGCGACGCGATGCCGAGGGCGTGGCTGGAGATTTCGTAGCTGGCGTAGCCTTGCGCCGCCAGCTCTTGTTCGACAAGCCGATAGAGGCGCGCTGCGTGCGCCTGCGAGGGCAAGGTGAGCAAGCCGTTGGCTTCGGCACGATAGAAGGCGGTCGCTTTTTCGATCGTCAGTTGATAGACGCAAAGATGCTCTGCGCCAAAGCGTGCGGCGCAAGCGAGCTCGCGCTTGACCGCCTCGTCGCTTTGTTGTGGCAGAGCTGTGATGAGGTCGAAGGAGAAGCGCGCAAACAGGCTGGCGGCTCGCTCGAGCGCGGCGCGCGCCTGTCGTGCGTCGTGGAGTCTTCCCAAGAAACGCAACGCGTTGTCGTCGAAGGACTGCACGCCGAGCGAGACACGATTGACACCCGCCTTTTTCCATTCGGCGAACTTGTTTTTTTCCGCGCTGGAAGGATTCGCCTCCAGGGTGATTTCGCAGTCTTGCGCGATGCGAAAGTTTTTGTCCGCGCCTTCGAGGATATTGCCTACGGCGTGTGGCGAGAGGAGCGAGGGCGTGCCGCCGCCGAAGAAGATCGAGCGCACAAGGCACTTACCGCTTTGTATCGTTCGGTCGCGGCTGAGGTTTTGCAAACGCCACAAGACAGCGTCGACATAGGCGTCTTCGGGAATGGTGGTGCGTTCGTGCGAGTTGAAGTCGCAATAGGGGCATTTCCGTTCGCAGAAGGGGAAGTGGATGTAGAGCGAAAGGTCGCGCGCGCAGGTGGAAGAAGAAGTAGGCATCGTTTTGCTTTGGGGAGCTGCGTATGGGTTTGCGAAAACAGAGACTGCGAACAAGCAAAGGGATTGTTAAGGACGGAAAGAGGTTGTCGCGCACGCATGGAGAGTGCGGGGGGATGCGGGAAGTTTCCTCGCGCAAAATCCCGTAGCGAGCGCGTGGTTTTCGGCAAATCTTTCGGCAGATTTTTTAGCCAATCTCCTGACGGATCTCTTGCGCAAAACAATCTTCGCCCAAACGACGAAAAGCCTGCGCACGATGACTAATACATTGCTTCTCTTCGCGCTCCATCTCGCCGAAAGTTCGGTCGTCCCCCGTAACGAAAGGCACGAAAATAGGGTCATAGCCAAATCCCCGCCCGCCGCGCGGTGGAAAAACAACCCTTCCCTGCACCTCGCCCTCGACAACACGCTCCGCACCGTCGCTGCGCACAAGCGCAAGCGCACAAACGAACCGTGCAGACGATTCTTTATACGAGCGCGCTAGCATCTCACATCGAACGCGCTCGATAGCACGCGCAAAGTCGCGCGTGCCATTATTCCCCCCCTGCTCCTGCTCCTGATCCTGCTCCTGCTCCTGCTCCTGATCTTGCCCCTCCGCCCATCTTGCCGAAAGCAAGCCTGGTTTCCCGTCCAGCGCTTCGACCTCGAACCCCGAATCGTCGGCAAGAGTGGCAAATCCCCTTGCCCGTCCGCTACGCTGGAAGGCAGCACGCGCTTTGATCAGAGCGTTCTCGGCGTAGGTTGCGCCCGTCTCCTCCACCTTCGCTACGCCGAACGCGTTCCAAGGGCGGATGTCGGAAACAAAGGGCTTCAGCAAGTCTGCGATCTCGACAAATTTTCCTCGGTTGCCCGTTGCGATCACCAGCTGCGACTTCCCCCCCTTTTCGTAAAACCATCCTTGCATACGACACGAGCGTAACGAGAGCCCTCACCAGCCCCTCAGTTCGGCTTCTATCCTTCTTCTCTACCCTTCTTGTATTCTTCGTTTATTCTTCGTTTATTTTTGCGCGGCTTCGATTGCCGCACGCTGCAGACGCGTGATCGCGTTCGCGGCGTCGCGTGCCAAGTCGAGCATCTTCTCAAGGGTTTGCCGTGAGACAGGGCTGCGCTCCGCCGCCATTTGCACCTCGACCAGCTCGCCCTCCTCGGTGACGGCGAAGTTGGCATCGGCGAAAGCTTGCGAATCTTGACGATAGGTAGGATCGATCTGCAGGCTGCCGTCCTGCTTGAGTACACAGGAGACGCCCGCCACCAGCTTCAACAGAGGGTTTCGGTCGATCGCCCCCAACGCTTGCAACCTTCTGAAAGCGATGCTCAAAGCGACGCAAGCACCGCTGAGTGCTGCGGTACGCGTTCCGCCGTCGGCGTCCAACACATCGCAATCGATCCTGATCTGCTGATTGGCAAAAAGGCTGCGATCGGTCACACAACGCAAGGAGCGTCCGATCAAACGTTGTATCTCCATCGTGCGTCCCGCCGCTAGCGTCTTCGCGCGTGCGTTGCGCCTGTGCGTTGCACGCGGCAGCATGGAGTATTCCGCCGTGATCCACCCCTCGCCGAGATCGCGCAGAAACGAAGGAACAGAATCCTCGACGCTGGCAGTACACAAGACGCGCGTTCTGCCGAAGGAGGCGAGGCACGATCCTTCGGCGTGAAGCGCGACATCGGGCGCAAAGGAAACCAGTCGCAGCTCCCCCGCCTGTCTTGATGTTGCGCTCACAAGACCTCCGCTCGTGTCGTTTCCGCTTGTGTCATTTCCGTTTGGGTCATTTCTGCTCGTGTCATTTCCGTTTGGGTCCTCTCTGTTTGTGTTTTCTCTGTTTGCGTCTGTTGTTTTCGCGTCTGCTCCTTTGTCGTCTTGCGCGCGTGCGTCCCCAAGAAGTTGCAGGCGCTTTCCAATGCCGTCTCGTCGATGGCGTGTCCCATCCCTGGTCGTGCAAGCCATGCGATGTCGTAGCCCTTCTCACGCAGTGCGGAGGCTGTCTTCAAGCCCTGCTGGAATGGCACGAGGGTGTCGTCTTCGCCGTGGATCATCATCAGGGGCGTGCCTTTGTTGGGCGCGCTTGTTTTCATATCGCACGGCTCGACGAATCGCGTCGCCACGCCGACGGTTGCAAGCCAGGCATGCCCTGCGTTGCACGCAGCTTGCAAGGCGACCATGCCGCCCTGACTGAAGCCGAACAGAGCGATACGACGGGAAGAGACACCATAGTGCTTGCCGATCTTGTCCAGCGCCTCTGCGACAGAACCTTCGACCGCCTGCAGCCCTGAAACGATCTCTTCGTAAGACAAGAGCTGCAACGGAAACCACGCGCGTCCTGTGGCAAGCCCGCCTGCCAAGCAAGGCTCGGGCGCTTGCAGAAAGACTTGCACCGTCTCAGGCATGGCGTGCGCAAACGAGGGGGCAAGAGGGAGCAAGTCTTCTGCCGTCGCCCCGTAGCCGTGAAAGACGACGAGAAGGGAAGATGGCGGAGACGAGGGCGGCGTCTTCGTTCCGCCGTAGCACAGGGCATCGAGGGCGGCGAATCGCTTTCGCTCCAATGTTCGCTCCAATGTTTGCACAGCGTTCGGGGTGAGCATAATGTTCGAGGATAGCGTTTAGGAATTGTCGCCGAAGCGCTGCGAGCAGTAAGGGCAGACGACAAATCCCTCGTCGTTCAACGAGAGGTAGACGACAGGATGTCCGCTGCCTTGAGCGTCGCCGTTGCAGCGCACTTTTTGCACTCGCGTGTTGGCTTCAGGCTTCGTTACTTCCTTCGTCATTTTCTTCGTTTCTTCCTTCGTCATTTTCTTCGTTTCTTCCTTGATTGGATCTTCGTTGGTGTCTTGTTGCATGCCTTTGCTCCGTCGGTCTTGCTTCCTATCTGCGACCGTGTGCATTATACGAGACGGAGCGTACAACAACAGCGAGATTCCATGAACCTCCCCCTCCCCTCTGTCGCCGCGGCGATTTCGATCGAGCGTACGACGAAGCGCTACGGCTCCGATCTTGTGGCGCTGGACGATGTTTCGTTGCGCGTCGCTCCTGGCGCCTTCATCGGGCTGTTGGGACCGAACGGAGCGGGCAAGTCGACGCTGATCAACATTTTGGGCGGACTGGTGTTGAAGGACAGCGGAAAAGTTTCGCTGTGGGGACGCGATGTAGACAAGGATCCGCGCAACGCGCGGGCTGCCATCGGCATCGTGCCGCAGGAAGTGTATATGGATCCCTTCTTCACCCCCTACGCCATGCTGGAGCTGTGCGCGGGGCTCTACGGCTTGCGGCGCTCCGAACGATGGAACGACACGCTGCTGGAAAGGCTGGGCTTGGGCGACAAGAAGCATGTGTATTCGCGTTCGCTTTCAGGCGGCATGAAGCGACGGATGATGGTCGCCAAAGCTTTGGTGCATCGTCCTCCGATTCTCGTCTTGGACGAACCTACGGCAGGCGTCGATGTCATGTTTCGCAAGCACCTGTGGGCCTTCGTGCAAGAGATGCACGCCGAAGGTACGACGATCCTGCTGACGACGCACTACTTGGAGGAAGCCGAAGCCTTGTGCGAAAAGATCGCGATCATCGACCGCGGCAAGATCGTCGCCTACGACAAAACATCGACTCTGATCGCGCGCTTGGCGACGAAATCGCTGCATATCACCTTTCGCGGCAAGGAACGTCCCAAGATGCAAAAAACCCTGCGTCTTCCTGAACACGCGCACATCGTCGCCTGCACAAGCCACAGCGTCGAGATCTGCTACAACCCGCAGAAGGTCGCCGTTGCCGAACTGCTGGCAGCTGTCGACGGCAACGATGTCAGCATCCAAGACTTGACGACGAAAGAGCCCTCGTTGGAAGAGGTGTTTTTGCAAATAACCCAGCAAGGCTTCTCCCCTTCGAAGCAATGAGCGCACAACGCAGAAGACTGGCTAAAAAACCGCGTCGCCCTTCCTTCGGCGTGGGCGGCTACATGCGTCGCAACTTCTTTGCAGGGCTCATCGTGCTGATGCCCTTCGTCTTCACCTTCGTGATCGTGCGCTGGCTTGTTTTTTTCATCGATTCGCGCATCGCCCCCTTGATCCCTTACCAGCTGTCTGCATGGGCGCTGGAACATATCGGCATCGATCCGGTGCGCGACATTCCAGGGGCGGGCATCGTCATCTTTTTCGTTGCAACGATGGTCATCGGCATCTTCGCGCGCGGGCTCATCGGCGCGTGGATCTTGGGGCGTATCGAGCGTGTTTTGCAACACACGCCGCTGTTGCCGAAGATCTATTCGACGACAAAACAAATCTTCGCAACGCTCTTTCGCCCCGACAAGAAGATCGCGTTCCGCAAAGCCGTTCTGGTACAGTATCCGCGCAAGGGCTGCTGGACGATCGGCTTCCTGACCGCCGAGAGCATTCCTGAAGTATCCAAGAAGGTCGGAATCCGCGCCATGCGCGTCGTCTTCGTGCCGACGACGCCGAACCCGACCTCGGGCTTCATCGTCTTCTTTCCAAAGGAAGAGACGATCGATCTCGACATGAAGGTGGAAGACGCGGTGAAAATGGTGTTCTCGTTCGGCATCGTGCAACCCCCGCCGCCTGCGAGCGGAAAAAAGATCGCTCAAAGAAAAACGATCGGCACAACTTCTCGCCGCCGCACGAAAGCCTGACGGGAACGAGTCTGTACGCGTCGAGAGAAACTTAGGGTTGTTTCTGTTCGATCTTGGCAAGCAGCGCGAGATGCGCCTCCTTCTCTTCGGGGCTTGCGGGCAAGACGCGAAAAGGCGGACGCTCGCGCTGCTCTTGCTTTGACTCTGTCTTCGACTCTTGCTTCGACTCTGTCTTCGACTCTTGCTTTGACTCTTGCTCTGATGCCTGCCTGCTCTCAGTCTCAGACGAGCTCGATTGTTCGCTCGTCTCGACAGAGCCAGAACTGGAAATAGAGCCAGAAACAGGGACGGGCTGCGGGGCGGCAAACCCTATCCCTTGTTGCCTGCCGCCGCAGAGCTCCAAATAGACCTTGGCGAGCAGACGCGCATCGATCAGCGCACCATGCCGTTCGCGCTCGGAGAGATCGATTCTGTAACGGCGACAGAGCGCGTCCAAGCCGACGCGCTCGCCACGGAAACGATCCTGAGCCAGCACGAGCGTGTCGCAAACGGAGTTCGCAAGAGGAGGCCTCGCACAATGTTCGAGCTCGGCGTTGAGAAAGCCCAAGTCGAAGGGAGCGTTGTGCATCACCAAGATCGCGTCGCCAAAAAAATCCAACAAGTCCAAAGCGATATCGCCAAAGCGCGGCATGGTCTTGACGAAGTCCTCGTCGATGCCGTGGATCTCGCGCGCGCTTTCAGGAATGTCGCGTTCAGGGTTGAGATAGCGATGGAACTCGTTTCCCGTAGGCACCGAACGCTGCAGCTCGACGCAGCCGATCTCGACGATCTTGTGCCCTTGCTGTGCCTCCAGCCCCGTTGTTTCCGTATCGACGACGATCTCGCGCATGGCTTCTTTCCGCGAGTCAGCGAAGAAGGTTTCCCTTCTCCTTGCGCCCTTTCCCTTTGCGCCATCTTCTCCACGCGACATAGAGCGTGAGCGCGCGCAAGGCGAAGAAGAGGTAGAGAGCAATCCACAACCCCGTGTTGTCGAAGAGAGCGGTGAGCGGCAGTGCCACCAGCACGAATCCTGCTGCCGCCAGTGCCATGCAGACCATGATGGCGCGGGTTAGGGTGAGTCCGAGAAAGATTCCGTCCCACGCGTATGCCCACACGGCGACGACGGGAACGAAGACGGCAAACCATCGGTAGGAGGGAGCCGCTGTGCGCACGGCTTCGATATCGGTGAATCCCGCGACGATCGAATCGAAGGCGACGGCATAGACGAAGGCGAAGAGCAGGGCGAAAAGGCACGACCACACGAAGACGACGCGCACGACCGAATCGACGGCAGCCAAGCTCTTCTTCTTGCTCGCGTATCGTGCAACTTGTTCGCCCGCCATCGCCTCGCCGGCGAGGGCGAATCCGTCTAGGGCGAAGGCGGCGATCTCGATCAGCTGGCGCAGGATCGTGTTGACGGCGAGCGCGATGTTGCCGACCGAAGCCGACAGCAGCCAAAAGAACTGGAAGGCGAGCAGCATGCACAGCGTGCGCACGAAGATATGCGTGTTGATGGCGAAAAATCTTCGGACCTCACGAACATCGAGAAGGTCTGCGCGTGCAATCTTGCGCGAAAGTCTCAGCTGGGGGACGCGCGACAGGATTCGAACGACGCAGACGAGCGAGAGGACGGCACCGAGAATCTCAGCTGCCACCGTAGCCCATGCGATTCCCTCGACCCCCCATCCGAAACCGAAGGCGAGCAGAGGGCTCAAGATAATGTTCGTAGCGATGACAAAGGTCTGGATCACCATCATCAAGGCACTGCGATTGACACCCAAGAACCATCCGTAGAAAGCGTACGAAGCGAGCGCGAAAGGAGCTCCGATGAAACGGATGGTCAAATACTGCGAGAAGGGCTGCGTCAGGGTTTTGTCCTGAACATAGAGTTCGACGGCAAGAGAGACGATCAGAGGAGAAAGCAACAACAGCAGCATTCCGAGTACTGCGCCAAAACCTGCGCCGCGCAAGAGCGATAGCCTCACGCCGCGTGCGTCGTTGGCACCGATCGCTTGGGCTGTAACACCTGTCGTTCCCATGCGTAAGAATCCGAAGAGCCAAAAGACGAAATGGGCGAAGATGCTACCCAAGCCTACGGCTGCGAGGAAGGCGACACCCGGCATGCGTCCTGCAACCGCGGTGTCGACAACCCCCAAGAGCGCGATCGTGACATGCCCTGCGACGATCGGGGCGGCGCGACGCAAGCAGTCCTGCATCGAGGGGGATCGGAAGAAGGCGGCAAGCCTTCTTGTTCTGTCAATCGAGCGCGACGACATAATCGGGATCGATGCGATAGACACCCTTGTTCGGAAAGGCGACGGTGAGCGAGTTCTTCTCGCAGCCGACGACGCGTCCCTCGCCGAGCTGGCGGTGTTTGCACGCATCGCCTATCTTCAAGGCATTGGCAAACGCTCGTGATTCACGGGGCGCATTCCCATCGGACGGCGAGTTCGTCCAAGAAGAAGACAAGGGGGAAGAGGGAGAAGAGGAGAAAGAAGGAGAAAAGGAGGGAGAAAAGGAGGAGATGTCGTCTTGTGCGTGCCAACCCTCGTCTGCATCATTGAGGTCGTAGACGACGGTTTCGTCGTGCGCGACAACATCTCTCGGTATCTCTTTGAGGAAGCGCGAGGGTTCGGCTGTACGCATCTGTCCGAAGATGTGGCGCAAGCGTGCGTAACCTATCGTCACATACTTTCGCGCGCGCGTTAGCGCGACATAGGCTAATCGTCGCTCTTCTTCCAGTGCCTTCTCGCCTTTCTCCTGCATGCTGCGCTGCATCGGAAACAGCCCTTCCTCCCACCCCGGCAGGAAGACGGCGTCGAACTCCAAGCCCTTGGCAGCGTGCATGGTCATCACCGAGACGCGCCCTTTCCCGTCCTCCTCCTCGCCGTCTGCGACCAGCGCGACATGCTCCAGAAAGCTTTCCAAGCTCTCGACCTCCTCCAAGGCGGAGTAGAGCTCGCGGATGTTGTCGAGGCGTGTCTGCTCGTCCGCTTTGGCGTGCCAATGTTGAGCGTAGTCCGATTGCACGACGATACGCTCGACAAGGCGGCGTAGAGACATCTCGGCGACATCATTGCGCCAGCGCTGCAGCTGTCGCTGCAACAGCGTAAGCGCGTGGGCGGCGCGTCCTTTCACGATACCTTCCTCCACCACCTTCTCTACCGCCTCCTGCATGGGCAAGCCTTGCGCTTGTGCAAATGCTGCCAGCTTCTGCAACGTGATGGCCCCCAGCCCTCGCGCGGGCTTGTTGGCGATGCGTCGAAACGCCAAGTCGTCAGCGCTTTGGTGCGTTGCGCGCAGGTAAGCCACGACATCGCGGATCTCTTCGCGTTCGTAGAAACGTGCGCCGCCGACGATTCGATAGGGAATGTCTTCGAACAGGAAGGCTTCTTCGAAAGCGCGCATTTGGGTTCCTGTGCGCACGAGGACGGCGATCTGTCCGTAGGCGATTGCATGCCTTCGGTGCAACGCCTCGATCTCCTCGACGATCGCGCGCGCTTCGCTCCTTCCGTCGTAGAATCCGCGGATGGCGATTCGCTCCTGCGCACCCTGTCCCTGCTCTTCTGTCCACAGGGTCTTGCCCATGCGCTGTTTGTTCCGTCTTATCAACCCCGCCGCGGCGTGCAGGATATGCGGTTGCGAGCGATAGTTGCGCTCCAAACGAATGACGCGCGCTTGCGGGAAGTCGTGTTCGAAGCGCAGGATGTTGCCGACCTCCGCGCCGCGCCAGCCGTAGATCGATTGGTCGTCGTCGCCGACACAGCAGATGTTCTTGTGTCCCTCGGCGAGCAGGCGCATCCAAAGGTACTGAGCGGCGTTCGTGTCCTGATATTCGTCGATCAAAATATAGCGGTAGCGCTCACGACACTGCTGTAGGATGTCGGCGTTGTTGCGAAAGAGCTCGACGCAATGGAGAATCAGGTCGCCGAAGTCGCACGCGCCCGCAGCAAGGAGACGTTGTTGATAGATCCGATAGACCTCGCGTGCGCGTCCCGAAGCTTCTTCTTCGTCTACGGCATGGGGCTGGAGCGCGCGGTCTTTCCATCGTTGGATCATCCCAACCCATCGTCGCGTCGCACTCAGATCGGATTCTAGCGACAGACCTTGCAACACTTCTTTCAGCAAGCGTCTTTGGTCGTCCGTATCGACGATCGTGAAATCGCTGCGCAATCCGATCTTCGCGGCGTAGCGTCGCAGCAGCTTGACGGAAAGAGCGTGGAAAGTGCCGAGCGCCATGCGATGCGTCTCAGCGCCGAGCAGCGATTCGATACGCCCGACGATCTCGCGTGCCGCCTTGTTCGTGAAAGTGGCAGCCAAGATTTGCGAAGGAAACGCGCAGCGTCGAACGACCAGCGTCATCAGGCGCACGGTAAGTACGCGCGTCTTGCCTGTTCCCGCACCTGCAAGCACGAGCAGCGGTCCTTCCAAACATTCGACGGCTTCGCGCTGCTTGTCGTTCAGCGATTCCAGCCATTTTTTTTCGAAATCCTTTTCGAACTGTGTCCGATCAGTTTCCACGCGTCCTTCCCTTGCAAAGTTTTTGTCTTCAGGCTATGTTTTTCTCACATTGACTCTGCAAAGGCAAACGAGCAGAATGCTCGCGCTGTGCGAGTTTTTGCCTCGCGCGTGTCGTGCGTCCTTTTTTCCATGTCCGATCCTCACCGCGAATCGATCGAATCTTACTGGGAAGAGCGTTTTTCGCTCTCCCCCTCCTCTTCGTCTGCACGCGCCACCGTCGATGCGGTGCTCGCGCGGCTGGACGCGGGCAAGATTCGCGCCGCCGAAAAACCAACGGCGCGACAAGGCGAGCCGTGGATCGCCTGCGAATGGGTCAAGAAAGCGATCCTTCTCTCGTTCCGTCTCAACCCTCTCAAGACGATCTCAGGCGCACCGCAAGGCGGCTTGTGGTGGGACAAGATCGACAACAAGTTTCAAGACTGGCAGGAACACGACTTCAGCAACGCCGCCTTTCGCGCTGTGCCTAGTTGCGTCGTGCGCCGAGGCTCCTACATCGCACGCGATGTCGTCCTAATGCCTTGCTTCGTCAACATCGGTGCCTATGTCGACGAAGGGACGATGATCGACACATGGTCTACGGTAGGTTCTTGCGCGCAAATCGGCAAGCGCGTGCATATCTCAGGCGGAGCCGGCATCGGCGGCGTGCTGGAGCCTTTGCAAGCCGCTCCTGTCGTCATCGAGGACGATTGTTTCATCGGCGCACGCTCGGAGGTTGCCGAAGGGGTGATCGTCGAACAAGGCAGCGTGATCGCCATGGGCGTCTTCTTGGGACAATCGACGCGAATCGTCGATCGCAACAGCGGCGAGGTGCATGTCGGTCGCGTGCCGGCGGGCTCGGTCGTCGTGCCTGGCTCGCTGCCCGCACGAACGCCGCTACTAGCCGACGGCAGCGCTGCACCGAGCTTGGCTTGTGCCGTCATCGTCAAACGAGTCGATGCAAAGACAAAATCCAAAACCGCCATCAACGACTTGCTACGAGACGCGCTGCTCCAACCATGAGAGGGCAGGCATGAGGGAGGATGTGAGCGACGAGCGTCTCGAGGGCTCTTCTGCAACTTGCGATCTCTCTTCCTCGCTGAGCTTGGCGCAAGCGCTCGTGCGTGCGCGCACGCCTACGCCTGCGCGAGGGGAGGTTTTCGATCTGGTCGAATCAAAACTGCGGACGGCGGGCTTTGCCTTGCGACGCTACCGCTTGGGCGAAGGAGAAGAGGCTACGGACAACCTCTACGCACGCGCGGGAGCGTCGAAGCCCGTGCTTGCCTTCTGCGGACACCTCGACACCGTCCCTGCAGGAGACCCCTCCTTGTGGTCGTCGCCCCCTTACGCTGCGGTCGTGAAGGATGGCGTGCTGATCGGCAGAGGCAGCGTAGACATGAAAAGCTCGGTTGCAGCCTTCGTCCAAGCGGCGCACGATTTTTTGGCGGAAGAGAAGTTTGAGCGCGGCTCGATCGTCGTGCTGCTGACGGGCGACGAGGAAGGACCGGCGCATTTCGGCACGTGCGCACTCCTCGAACGCTTGGAGGCGAAGGACAAAGACTTCGACGCCTGCTTGACGGGCGAGCCTACGAGCGATCGCGTGTTGGGCGATCGGATCAAGATCGGACGGCGCGGCTCTTTGAGCCTGCGCGTGCGCGTGCGCGGCAAGGCGGGACATAGTGCCTATCCGCACTTGGCGGATAATGCTGCGCACAAGTTTCTGCCTTTTTTGCATGCGCTCTCGACACTTTCGTTGGACGCAGGCACGAAAGACGGACTCTTCGAACCCTCCAGCTTGCAGATCGCGGGACTGGCGACGGACACGCATGTCTCGAACATGCTGCCCGCCCGCGCGGAAGCCTTGCTGAGCATTCGCTACAACCCGCTCCACGACGAAGCGAGCCTGCTCGCCTTGTTGCGAGCGAAGGCGCGCGATCATGGTATCGATGTGGATGTGGAGCGTCTGTCCGGTGCACGAGTATTTTTCACGCCTGCCAACGCTTTCAGCGCTCTGGTTTCCTCTGCGATCGAAGAGGTTTGCGGAAGGACGCCTCGTCTTTCTACCGAAGGCGGCACTTCGGATTCGCGCTTTCTCTACAGCCTCTGTCCGACGCTGGATTTCGGTCCCGTAGGCGCTAGCATGCATGCGACCGACGAGGGCATTCTTGTCACTGAGCTGGAACAGCTGAGCGATGTGTATCATGTTGTTTTGAGGAAGTTTTTTTCGCCATGATTCTTATCGAAGAGCTGCTGTCGTTGGATGCGATCTTTGCTTCGTTGAAAGCACGCTCGCGCCGCCATGCCTTCGAGACGATGATCGCTCGCCTTGCAGAAAGCCACGCGTTGGATCGTGCGCGCGCGCTGGAATTGTTGTGGGAGCGCGAAAAGCTAGGCTCGACGGCGACCGGCGGCGGCATCGCGTTGCCGCACGCGTTGGTCGAGGGGATCGACGGCGCGCTCGGCTGCTTCGCGCGTCTCGACAAGCCGATCGGCTTCGACGCCCCCGACGACAGGCCCGTCGATTTGCTGTTCCTGCTGCTCGTCGATACGGCGCATGGTGCGCAACACGCGCGCACGATCGCGCACATTTCGCTGGTGATGTCGCAAAAACCTCTTCAAACCGCCTTGCGGCGCACGAAGAGCCGCGACGAGATTTTCGACCTGCTCACAAGCTTTGAACATAAGGCTACTCGCAGCTGACTTCGCAGGTGTCTTCTCGCTATCTTGAGGTGGAGGGGCTTTCGTGCGCGGCGGCGGACAGGCTTCTGTTTTCTGATCTGTCCTTTTCTCTCGAACAAGGGTGCGTGACAACCGTGCGCGGCGCGAACGGCAGCGGCAAGAGTTGCCTGTTGCAAAGCCTGTGCGGCGTGATGCAGCAGGGTGTTAGCACGAAGGGGCGCGTGCGATACCGAGGTCGCTCCGTCCCCTTCTCGGAGCTGGCAAGCGAGGCGATGCTGGTCGGACACCGCGCGCCTTTCCTGAAGAGCTTGAGCCTTTTCGAAAACTTGCGTTTTTGGGCAAGGGTGTTCGCGCCGCGCAGACACGCAACGACGCTGCTATCTTCGGCGCGCCAGTTTGCGCTCGAAGGATTTTGGCACCTCTCTATTTCCAGCCTGTCTGCAGGCGAGCAGCAGCGCGGTGCGCTTGCAATGTTGGCGTTGAGACCGCACGCAAATCTTTGGCTGCTCGACGAGCCCGAAGCCTCGCTCGATGCGACGGCAAGGCAGCGGCTGCATCGCTGCCTGCTCGCGCACTTGGAGCGCGGTGGCGTCGCCGTCGTCGCCTTGCACGAAAACCTTCCCAAGTCCTTGCAAGACAGAGTGCGGTGCAAGCTCACGCTGACAGCAGTGAAAAAGACATGGGAAAAGACATAGAAAAAGACATGGAAAAAGCCATGAACGACGCAGAAGACAACACGGACGATCTTTCCGCGCGCTCGCGTCCGCATGATTCTCCTGATGATTCTTCTGATGCTTCTCTGGGTTCTTCTTTGGGAGATTCGTGGATCGTCTTTGCTGCTCTGCTTGCACGCGAACGAACGCTGGCGCGGCGCGAGCGCAGCGGCTTGTGGCTTGCTCCCTCCTTCGTCCTTTTGGCGAGCGCGGTGTTGGCATTTGGAGTGTCGAAGCTTTCGCTCTCTTCGCCCGTCTTGTATGCGGCGAACAGCGGCTTTCTGCTGTGCTTCGCTTGCATGCTGGGCTTGGAGGGGTGGCTCACGCGCGACGGCGAACGCGAGAGCCTGACGCTCTATGCGCTCAGTGCTCAGGGCTGGCTTGTGTTTGTCGTTGCAAAGTTTGCAAGCTTCCTCCTGTTGCGGGGTGTGCCTGCCGTGCTTGCAACGACGGGCTCGGTGTTGTTCTATCCGCGCCTCGAAGTTTCCTTGCTTGCGGCGTTCTCGCTCGCGCTTCCCGTAACCCTGCTGTGCGCGACAGCCCTTTCTGCCGTCGGATTGTTTGTGGCGACTCTGACCTTGCAATCGCGTGCGCGCGTCGAGAATGCTTTGTTGCTCGCGCTGCCGCTTTTTCTGCCCCCCTTGTTGCTGTCGATGTCGTGTTTGGCGAGCGGACTCTCTGCCGCCTCTCTTTCTTCTAATCCTCTTGTTCTTAACTCTCTTGCTCTTGACTCTCTTGCTCTTGACTTCGTGCCTTCGCTACTGCTGCTGTGCGGCAGCGTCTTCTTGTCGCTTGCCTTGCTGCCCGTCTGCGCGCTGCTGCTTGGTGCTGTTTCTCGCTCGCGTTCTGATGAGGAAAAGCCGTAAGATGATATTTTTCGCAAAACTCCACGCGCGATGAAGCAACTCCTTCGATGGGCGAACCCTTCCGTAGCCGGCAAGGTCGCCGCGCGTTTGCGCGGTGTCTGTCTGCTCGGCGCGATTCTCTTCGGCGCAACAGGGCTGGTTTGGGGGTTCTTCTTCGCTCCCGCCGACTATCTTCAAGGCGAATCGGTGCGCATCATCTACCTGCATGTTCCTGCTGCCACCCTCTCGACGCTACTCTACGGCACGATGGCGGTGGCGTCGCTCGGCTTCCTCGTGCTGCGTCTGCCAAGCTTCGCGCTCGTCTGCCGCGCCGTTGCGCCGACAGGGCTGCTCATGACCGCGCTGTGTTTGGTGACAGGATCGCTGTGGGGAAAACTGAGCTGGGGGGCTTGGTGGGTGTGGGACGCGCGGCTCACCTCGCTGCTCGTGTTGTTCTTCATCTATATCGGCTACTTCGCGCTCCACAGCCTTTTCGTCGATGGCGCGCGCGCGCGGCTTGCAACATCGGTATTCGTACTGGTGGGCGCTGTCGATCTTCCCATCGTCAAGTTCTCGGTCGAATGGTGGTACAGCCTGCACCAACCCGCAAGCCTGCTGCGCAAAGGTGGCAGCAGCGTTCATCCCGATCTGTTGCAGCCTCTGCTGCTTTGTCTAGCGGGCGCAACCTTCTTCGCAGCTTGGGCAAGCTTCACGGCGTTCGACAACATCTCGATGCGCACGCGCTTGCAACGCTTGTTGCATCCCTTATCCTGACGCTCTTGGCGGACGATGACATTCTTCTCGCTTTGGAACTCTGTGCTTGAGCGCGTCGTCTCTCTACCTGCTTTGGTAGTTGTGGCCTACGCTCTGTTTCTGTGCGCGCTGCTGCTGTTCTCGCTCTGGTTAAAACGCGAAGGGACAACGTTGCGCCGCGAGTTGCAACGCGCGCTGAGCGAACGCGAGAGGGGTTGATCGATGCGACCTCGCAGGGGCTGGCGGAGAACGCAACGGCTGACGGCAGTGGTCGTGTTGCTCGCTTGCGTGGGCATCGGCACGGCGTTCGTCCTCGTCGCCTTGCGCGAGAATGTCGTTTTCTTCCTTGTGCCTTCGGATGTCGTGGAGCGTCTTGCGGAAGGAAGGGTGGGGGATGGTCGCATTCGACTGGGAGGGCTTGTCGTCGAGGGTAGCGTTGCCCGCGACAGCGACAGCGGCGAGGTGCGCTTCGTGGTGACGGACGGCGCGGCGCGAGTGGCGGTGCGCTATCGCGGCATCGTGCCGGACTTGTTTCGAGAGGGACAAGGCGTCGTTGCAACAGGCACGCTCCAAGCCGCGAGGGTCGAAGGCACTTCCTCCGAGCCTCTGCCGCTGCTGGAGGCAGAGCAGATCCTGGCAAAGCACGACGAGTACTACATGCCGCGAGGGGTGGAGAAAGCTCTGAAAAAAAACAACCTTTGGCGCGAGCAACCTTGACAACAACCTTGACGATACAGACACGGACATAGGCACGATGGGCGTCGAAATTGGTCACTACGCGTTGGTGCTGGCGTTCTGCACTTCGCTGGCTCTAGCTTTCCTGCCCGCGCTGGGGCTGGTGAGGGGACGTGGGTTCGGCACAACCTTCGCGCCTGCTGTGTCGCTGGCGCGTCCGTTGGCTGTGTCGCTGTGCGTGCTGTGTTTTTGCGCCTGCGCGATGTTGATCCGCGCGTTTCGCGCGAGCGATTTTTCGGTGTTGCTCGTTTGGCAACACTCGCACTCGCAGAAGCCGCCTCTCTACAAAATCGCCGCGATGTGGGGCAACCACGAAGGTTCGATGCTGCTGTGGGTTTTCGTCTTGTGCCTGTTCGCGCTTGCGATGGCATACTCACAACGCAAGCCGTCGCGTCTGACCCTTCTGAGTCTTTCTGTGCAAGGCTGTATTTGTGCGCTTTTTTTAGCGTTCGTGCTGTTCTTCTCGAACCCCTTCGCACGCGTTTTTCCTGTCCCTTGGGAAGGGGAAGGTTTGAATCCGATTCTTCAGCATCCTGCGTTGGCTTTCCACCCTCCGTTGCTCTACTTGGGCTATGTGGGACTTTCGGCAGCGTTCAGCACGACGGTAGCAGGACTGATACTGGACGACTGCTCGCGCGAGTGGGCTCAGAAGACGCGGCTTTGGACGCTGGTGGCATGGTGCTTCTTGGGCGCAGGGATCACGCTCGGTGCTTTTTGGGCTTACGAAGAGCTGGGCTGGGGAGGCTTTTGGTTTTGGGACCCTGTCGAGAACGCCTCGCTCATGCCTTGGCTGCTTGCAACCGCCGCCTTGCATGCTCTGCGCTCGTACATGGTACGGCAAATACTGCTTGTTTGGGCGGTGCTGCTCGTGTTGCTCGCCTTCAGCGCCAGCCTGCTCGGCACCTTCCTCGTGCGCTCAGGCGTGCTGATGTCGGTGCATAGTTTTGCCAGCGACCCTCTCAGGGGGCTTGTCATCCTTCTTTGCGTCAGTCTGCTGACCACCTCCGCCCTGGCGCTTTTTGCGTGGCGCACGGGCGGCAAGAACACGAAACCTCCGCCGTCTGCGTTGCCCTTTTTTTCGCGCGAAAGCGCACAGCTGTTGAACGCGCTGCTGTTGAGCCTGTGCGCAGGGCTGGTCTTGTTGGCGACCTTGTATCCTCTGTTCTTTGAGTTCTTTACAAACCGCACCTTGTCGATAGGTCCTCCTTACTATGCGGTTGTGCTGTCGCCGTTTTTTCTTTTTCTGCTGGCCGTCTTGGGGTTGTTGCCCGTTTTGGGATGGGGAGGCAGCTCGAGGGCACGAATTCGACGACATCTGATTCGCTTCGCGCCCGTCGCCTGCGGCTTCGGGCTGGCGTTTTTCCTCTTGACCCGCACGAGCGCAACGGCTGCGATTGCGGCGGCGTTGGGGGCATGGGCTTTGTTGGGTGCCGTCAAGACAAGGTCGGCAAAGGATGCACGCGGCAGCGCGCTGGTGCATGCGGGTGTTGGCATCGTTGTCATTGCGATCGCGGGCGCGAGCCTCACCGATGTCGAGAAGTTTCGCACGATGCGCGAGGGCGATCGGGTCACGCTCACGGGTCCTCTTTTTTCAGAGTCTTTGGAGTTGCAAGAATTGTTCGCGCGCAGGGGTGTCAACTACACGGAGCGCGGAGCGCGCTTCGCCTTTGTCGACAAGTCGCGCGCGATGCTTTCGCCTTCGCGTCGCGTGTATCCTCCTCGCGGCTTGGAGACGACGGAGGCAGCGATCGATCGGTCGCTTTTGCGCGACATTTATGTCACAATGTCCCGCGAGAAGACGCGCGGCAAGACAAACGATTCTGAAGAAACCCTTTCGGTGCGTGTGCAAGGCAAGCCCTTGATGTTTTGGGTGTGGGGGGGAGCGCTCGTCATGGTTTTGGGCGGGGTTCTTTCCTTGTTGTCTCCTCTTGTGACCTTGAAGGCTCGCCGCCGATGAGATACTCCCTGATTCCCCTCTTGGCTTTCGCAGCCGTCGTAAGCTTTCTGGGCTACTTCTTCTTGCCCGAGCTGATGGAGGGAAAGAAGAGCATGTCGCTTCGCAGAATCACCGAGAGCCGAATGCGCGCCACGCCGCGCTTTCGTATTCCGGCGCTCGCCGAAGAGAGCGTGACCAACATGGCGGTGATGAGCGACAGCGTTCTCACCTCGCAGGGTTCGCCTTTCGTCGTGAACTTTTTCGCCAGTTGGTGTCAGCCCTGCCTCGCCGAGCATCCTCTGTTGATGGAATTGTCGGACAACAGCCAAGTGAGCGTCTTCGGCATCGCCTGGCGTGACAGCGGCGACAAGGCGCAAACATGGCTGCGTCAGCACGGCAATCCGTTTTTTCTTGTCGGCGTTGATTCCGACAGCAAAGCGGGTCTGGAATGGGGCATCGCCGGAATTCCCGAAACCTTCTTCTTGGACAGATCGGGAACGATTCGTTTTGTCCACACAGGACCTCTGACGCGCGAAAGCCTCCGCAAAGGTTTGGAGGCGATTAAGGTCAACCCTAACCTTTGAGCTTTTTTGCGATGCGTTCAACATCGACGGCATTGGCGTTGTTCTCTTTTCTTGCGGCACTCGCTACGCTCGCGTTTTTTGCTGCGAGCGGCGCTGCGGTGCAAGGCGATGTTTCGAGCCTTTCGGATGAGGCGCTCGACCGCCGCTTGCAATCGCTCTATCGCCAGATTCGCTGTCCCGTCTGCCCTGCGCAACCCATCTCGGAATCGGAGGCGCCGCTCAGCCGTATTATCAGAGAGGAGCTGCGGACACAAATTGTTGCAGGAAAAAGCGAGGAAGAAGCGTTGTCGTGGCTGGTCGAACGCTACGGCGAAGGGGTTCTTCTAAGACCGCGCTTCGCTTCGGCAATGTTGCTGTGGCTCGCGCCCGTGCTGTGCCTGCTCGTCGCTCTCGGTGTGCTGCGTTCCTATTTGAACAGCCGCCGTCTTCGTTGATTCTTGCGTTGAGACTTGTCGCATGAAGGCTATGCTGCTGTTTTTCTTATGCGCAAACCTTCTTTTGCTGGCAGCTCTCGCTATGGCGCTGCCGAAAGGGAGACGATTGCTGGCGACGATAGGCTTGGGATTGTTTTTGCCGGGGCTTTCGTTGGTGCTGTACGCGCACCTTGGACACATTTGGCTTCCCGACCACCCCTTGCAACAACGCACGGCACGCGCGCTGACAAAAGAGCGTCCTGTCGATGCAGTGGCGAAAGAAGCCGAGAAGACTTTCGCCGCGCTTTCGCCCGAAGAGCGTGCGCAGCGTATTCGTGCGATGGTGGCGTCCCTTTCGGAAAGGTTGTACCGCAACGGCGGAGCGCCGCAGGAGTGGCTGCGCTTGGCGCGCGCGGAAGTCGTGCTCGGCGACAAGGACAACGCGCATGCGGCACTGGAGCAGGCGGAGGAACGCCATGTCGGTCTCACGCGACAGAAAGCATGGCTTGCCTCGTCCGTCGCCGTTTTGCTGGGATCCCCCTTGAACGACAAGGACAAACAGCGCGTGCGACGACAGCTGAGAGAGGCGAAAGTGCTGTTCGGCAGCTCCGATGCCGACATCAAATCTCTTGAAGAAAAGCTTCTTCCGTTGTTACAATAGCGGACGCGTTCTTTTCTTGCGCAAGAGCTTTTCGCAAGAATTTTTCGCAAGAGTTTTTCGCAAAAGTTTTCCGCAAGAATTTTTCGCAAGAGTTTTCCGCAAAGGTTTTCCGTGTCGTCTTTTTCTGTTGATCGTCCTTCTTCTCACTCGCTCGGCGATGTTTTCTCGCTCCTGCAGGCTGTGCGCGCGAACACCTATGGTCAGATTATTGTTCGTCAGCCCTCGCTGTTCGGCTTTTTTCACAACAACACGAGCTACATGCTTGAGCAACGCGGCGAGAATCGTCTGCGTTTGCTGGGCTTTGTGGGTTATGTCGCCTATTCCGTAGAGTCGGGAAGTCTGCGTCGTCACAAGACGCTTGCGACGATCGAAGAAGCGAACGCCGAGGCTGCGTTGCAGGCGTTTCCTGTCCGCTATCATGTTACGCCGCGTCAAATGATCTGTCTTGTTTGCGAGGGGGCGTTGGAGGGAAAGATCGAGGAGTCGTATCTTTCCAGGGTTTTGGCGCTGGTCGTCCAAATCCTGCTCTTCTGCGCACCGCTGACGGCGCGCATTCAAGCCTACGCCGTGCCCGGCGAAAATCTGCGCTCTCTCTAGCCTAGGTACAAGCCTTGTTGCCCGAAGGTTTCTACGACCTGCTGGAAGGTCAGGTCGAACGCGAGCAATCCTTGGAGCAGAACCTCTTGTCGTTGCTCGAAAGCTTCGGCTATCGACGCATCGCCCCTTCGTTGGTCGAGTACGAGGATTCGCTGCTTGCTCACAGCATGCGGCGAGCGCACAACGAACACTGCTTTCGCGTCGTCGATTCGGCAACGCAACGCATGATGGCGATTCGATGCGACATGACGATGCAAACCGCGCGACTGGCAGCAACACGCCTCCGCCGACAGCCGCGTCCTTTGCGCCTCTCTTACGCGGGAACGAGCCTTCGTACGCGCACGAGCGCAGCCAAGCCGCGTCGTCAGTTCTCGCAGCTGGGATGCGAGCAGTTCGGAGCAGAATCGCCGAGCGCCTACGCCGAGATTCTGACGCTTGCCGCCCGCTCCTTGACCCGTTGCGGTGTCCGACAACCGATCGTCGAGATTGCAACGCCTTCGATCGTACAGAAGCTCTCCGAGGCGCACGACTTGGACGAAGAACAGCGCACATTGCTGGCAGAAAGTTTTGCCGTCCGCAACAAGGAATCGTTGGACAAACTTGCCAGCAAAGAGTTGGCACAAGCCTGCCGTTCGCTGCTCGCGCTGAGGGGGGAGGTGCATACGACGCTGTGCGCCTTGAAAAGATTGAGCGAGCAGCAACCCCTCCTTGCGACGCTCTCTGATCTGTGGCTTGCGGTGGAACAGACCGTAGCAGCTGCCGACTTGCCCGATACGCTTGCCTTGACGATCGATCCTGTCGAGACGCGAGGGTTTTTCTATCACGACTCCTTCGCCTTCACCTTGTTATGCGAAGGTGCGCGCGGCGCGTTGGGACGCGGCGGCAGCTATCGCTCGCCCGAACCCGCCTGCGGTTGCTCCTTCTACCTCGATACGCTGGCAGAGGCGGTCGCCTCCCCGATTCCTCGCCATCGCATCTACGCCACAAACAACGCAAAGCGCGAGACCGTGCGACGACACCGAGACGAAGGAGCCGTCGTCGTCCAAGCCTTGTGCGAGCAATCGCGCGCAGAGACCTTGCGCGCTGCCGAAGACAACGGCTGCGCACAAGTGTTGCACGCCGACGACACCCTGCAGGAGTTGTCATGAACTGCGTGACGGTCGTGGGAACGCAATGGGGCGACGAGGGGAAGGGAAAGATCGTCGACTGGCTTTCGGAACGCGCCGAGATCATCGTGCGTTTCCAAGGCGGTCACAACGCGGGGCATACGCTGGTGATCGACGGCGAGACCTACAAGCTTCGTCTTCTGCCTTCGGGGATCGTACGCAAGAACAAGCTCGCGGTGATTGCAAGCGGTGTCGTGATCGATCCGCAGGCGCTTCTGGAAGAGATCACCGAGCTTCGAGCGCGCGGCATTGCGATTTCGCCGCACAACCTTGTGATCGCGGAGAACGCGGCGTTGATTCTGCCGCTGCATCGTTTGATCGAGCAGCAGCAGGAGCAAGCCAGCGGCAGCGGGATCGGCACGACCTTGCGCGGCATCGGCCCTGCTTACGCCGACCGCGCGGCGCGGCGCGGGCTTCGCCTCTGCGATCTCGCCGACAAGGGCTACCTGCGCATGCGGATGGAAGCTCTGCTGGAGCATCACAAGCCCTTCTTGGAGGCAGCGCGTCTCGATGTGCCGACCCTCCAAGAGCTGCTGGAGCCTTTGGAGCAGGCGGCGGAAGCCCTGCTGGCGTTTGCGCAGCCCGTCTGGCAAGTTTTTGAAAGGCGACACCACGCGCAAATTTTGTTCGAAGGCGCACAAGGCATCCACCTCGACCTCGACCACGGCACATTTCCCTATGTGACCTCGTCGCAGACGCTGCCGGCGCAAGCCGCCTGCAGCAGCGGCGTCGCCGCAACACGCACGGGGTTCGTCTTGGGAATCACCAAAGCTTACACGACACGCGTCGGACTGGGACCCTTCCCCAGCGAGCAGAACAACGCCATCGGCGAATGTTTGGGCATGCGCGGACATGAATTCGGCACCGTGACGCAGCGCAAGCGACGCTGCGGATGGTTCGATGCGGTGCTGGTGCGACAGGCGGGCATCGTCGGCGGTATCGACGGAATCGCGCTGACGAAGATGGATGTGCTCGACGACTTCGACGAGATCAAAATATGCACCGAGTATCGTATCGACGGAGAAACTTGGACGCGTCTGCCGCCGCATCCTTTCCTGCAGACGCGCATCGAACCCGTCTTCGAAACGATGGAGGGATGGCGCGAATCGACGAAGGGTGCACGGCGATGGGCAGACTTGCCCGCGCAGGCGATCAAGTATGTGCGTCGCATCGAAGAGCTGATCGCGCGTCCTGTCACCATGCTTTCGACCAGTCCGAAGCGCGAGGATGTGATCCTTGTCCGCGACCCCTTCGCCTAAGAAAGCGCATAGGGAACAAAGCCTCGAAGCCGTCTTGCAACAAAGCGTGGCGCAGGGGAGGTTGCAACCCGATCCCGCGCAAACGCAAGCTGCCGCAGCCTTGGACCTTCTGCACGAGCGTTTGATCGCGCTGTACGGGGGGCGTCGTTTTTGGAAACACCTGATCTTCGACAAAATCTTCGGCAAACCCTTCGGCAAAACCTTCGACAAGCCGCGTGGCAACAAGGCTTTGCGCGGACTCTACCTGTGGGGCAAGCCCGGCAGCGGCAAGAGCATGCTGATGGACATGTTCTTCCAAGGCATCGAGGCTTCGCCTGCGCTCGCATCGCTGACGCGCCGTCGCACGCATTTCCTCCCTTTCATGCAAGAGATGCACGCAGCGATCGAGCGTCTCAACAACAGCGATTCGCGCGATCGTCGTGATCCCGTGGTGCGCTTGGCGGCGCGCGTTGCCAAAGAAAGCCGCTTGCTTTGCTTCGACGAGTTTGTCGTCGAGGATATCGCGGACGCCATGCTGCTCGGACGGTTGTTTGCGGAGCTTGCAGAACGCGATGTCGTGCTAGTTGCAACCTCCAACTTCGCCCCCGACGATCTGTACAAGGACGGCTTCAAGCGCGACAACTTCCTCCCTTTCCTCGCATTGTTGCGTCAAGCTGTCGTCTCGTTGCAAGTGCGTAGCAAGGCAGACTACCGCTCGCTCGCGCTGGCTCGGCAGGGCAGAGACCTGTGGTTTCGGGGGGAAGAGGGAGAAAAACGCATGCTCGACACATTCGCGCGCTTTACAGACGCGCAGGACGAGAATCGGCGCTTGGCGTGCGAGGGTCGTCCGATTCTGCTGCTACGCACAGGCACGCCTTCCGAAAGGTTGCGCACGAGGGGATTGACGAGGGGAGTCGTGTGCTGTGGCTTCGCCGATTTGTGTCAAAGCCCGCGTGGCGTTCGAGACTACGGCATCTTGCTTGCTCGTTGCGATGTGTTGTTTTTGGCGGATTTTCCTGTTTTGGACGAGAGGCAACGCAATGCTGCGAAGCGTTTCATGCGTTTGGTCGATCTGTTTTACCAGCAGCGCGCGCTTGTGCTGTGTCACACTGCGGCTGTTTCGCCGCGTAGGCTGTACGGCGGAGAGAGTCATGCGAAAGAGTTTCAGAGAACGGCATCGCGTCTGGAAGAGATGCTGGCGAGGGCGCACGCGCTACTATAGAGGAAAACACAAGCGGCACTCCCTGGCGCACTCCCTGGCGCACTCCTTGCGTAAGCAAAACATCCAACATACACAAACCCCGAAAAAGTGTAGAATACCGATACGGGACACTCGTTTAGGTAACAAATGGAAAACAAAGCACCCCAAGTCGCCGTCGTCATGGGCAGTCGTTCGGATTATCCCACGATGAACGAGGCTGTCGAAGTTTTGACACAATTTTCTGTGCCGTGCGAAGAACGCATCTTGTCCGCGCATCGCACGCCTGAGCGCCTGCGCGATTACGCGCGCAACGCCGAACGACGCGGTATCCGAGCCGTCATCGCCGGCGCAGGAGGGGCTGCGCACCTGCCCGGGATGCTGGCTGCCGAAACACTGCTGCCCGTCTTCGGCGTGCCGATCAAAAGCGACGCCTTGGACGGACTCGACGCGCTGCTGTCGATTGTGCAAATGCCGCGCGGCGTGCCGGTCGCAACCCTTTCCATCGGAGGAGCTGCCAACGCAGCCCTATTCGCCATCGCCGTCTTGGCGGGCAATGATGCGGAATTGAAGGAACGTTTGCGACACTTTCGCGCAGAGCAGACAAAGAAAGTTCCGCTCACGCCCACAGATAACAGCTCTCCTCTCGACGCCGCGCGTCTCGACGCCGCGCGTTTCGACGCCACGCGTCTCGACGCCACGCGTCTCGACGCCGCGCGTTTTAACGGCTCTTCGACACCTCCCGACGACGATCAGATCCCTGTCCGCGCCTAATCATCAAGGTTGGCATCAAGGTCGACGGCAGCAATGACGGCATTGGTCGGCATCGTCGGAGGCGGACAGCTCGCGCGCATGACAGCTCAAGCCGCAACACGGCTAGGGTTGAAGACCGCTATCTTCGCACCCGAACCTCTCGCCCCCGCCTTCGAAACGGCGCAGATTGTCTTTCGCGCCGAATACGACGACGAAACGATGCTCAAACGATTCGCCCGACGTTGCGATGTCGTCACTTGCGAATTCGAAAATGTTCCCGCCTCCGCGCTTGCAACCGTCGAGGCGCACACGAAGCTCTGCCCCTCGGCTTCCGTCTTTGCGTGCGCGCAAGACCGTATCCGTGAAAAATCCTTTTTCGCCGAATGCGGCGTGCCGAGCGTGCCGTGGCAAGCCGTCTCCAGTCTCGAAGAATTGACACGCGCGACAGAAAAGTTCGCGCTGCCCGTGTTGTTGAAGCGCACGCGCGGCGGCTACGACGGCAAAGGACAGATCGACATCGTCGAACGAGGACAACTCGCAGAGGCTTGGCGAAAGATCTCCACAAGAACCGCCACAGGAATCGCCACGGGAATCGCCAAAGGAATTACTTTGGGGGAGGGCGAAGTGTGCGCCATCGTCGAGAAGAAGGCGGACTTGGCATCGGAGTTTTCGCTGATCGCAGCGCGCACGGCGTGCGGCGAGTGCGTCCTTTTTCCTGCAACCGAAAACTTTCACGCAGACGGCATTTTGCGCGAGAGCCGCGTTCCAGCAAGGCTGGATGCCTCGATGCTCGCGCGTGCGCAAGACTGGACGCGCACTTTGGCGGAGCGGTTGGGGGTTGTGGGGTTGCTTGCGGTCGAGTTTTTCGCAACGCGCGAGGGAGAGGTGTTGGCGAACGAGATGGCGCCCAGACCGCACAACTCGGGACACTGGACTTTGGACGCAGCTCCTGCAAGCCAGTTCGAGCAGCTGTTGCGCGCCGTGTTGGACTGGCCTTTGGCAAGCACAGAGCATGTTCTGCCCGCGCGCATGGTAAACCTGCTGGGAGATTCGTGGCGCGACTATCGACGCTTTTTGGAAGACCCTGAGGCTGCGCTGCATCTCTACGCCAAGCGCGAGACGCGGAAAGGGCGAAAGATGGGACATGTGACCTTTCGTTCGTTTTCGCCCAAGCACGACGACAAGAACGACGGCAAGGAGGGCGCGGCTCGCCAAACGAATCGCCAAACGAATCGTCAAACGAATCACCAAACGAGTCACGAAGCAGGTCACGAAGCGAATTATTAAGCGAGTCACGAAAAGGATTGCCAAGCGCATCGCCGAAAGCGGTGTCGCGTCTCGGCGCGAGGCGGAGGCGATGATTTTAAGCGGGCGGGTCGCCGTTTCTGGCAAGACGCTCGCTTCGCCTGCCTACGATGTAGAGGATGGAGCAGAGGTCACGCTAGACGGCTTTCCTTTGCCGTGCGCGCAACCCTTGGAGCTGTACCTGTTCCACAAGCCGCGCGAGGTTTTGACGGCACGCACAGACAAAAGCCAGCGCGTCTGTTTGCCCGACCTGCTGCCTGCTTCTCTAGCGCGGCTGAAACCTGTGGGAAGGCTTGATTTCATTTCCGAAGGGCTGCTGTTGCTGACAACTTCGGGCGATCTCGCGCGACATTTGGAGCTGCCGCAGAACGCATGGAAGCGCTGTTATCGCCTGCGTTTGTACGGGAGGAAAGACGAGCAGTCACTTGCGCGATTCAAGGAGCTCAGACAAGGTATCGAGATCGGGGGTGTGCGCTATCGTCCCGTTTGCGTCACCTTCAAGAAGCCTCGACATGCTTCCAAGGACGCTTCTCAAAAATCAAACTTTTGGGTGGAGGTGACTTTAACAGAAGGAAAGAATCGTGAACTGAGAAAGATCATGGGGGCGTTGGGATACGGGGTTTCGCGCTTGATGCGCACACGATTCGGTCCTTTCGCGCTGGGAGAGCTTGCGCGTGGCGCGTATAAGCGTGTTGCGCCAAAAGAGCTGCGCGCAGCGGTGGGAGAGAAGCTTTGGGCGCTAACCAATGTTGATTGATCGAAAACACAAGACGCACCACAGACCTCAACCTAGCAAAACGCTTGATGATACAAACTTGATGACACAAGCTTGGTGATACAAACTTGATGATGCAGCTTGTTGCGTGAGACGAAGTGTCGCGCTTGAGTGAAGTGTCGTGAAGTGCTTCGCGCTCGTGCAAAGTTTCGCCTACAATCATCTGTCTCCTTCCGCCGCGTCCTCCTTGTTGATTTTCTACCCCTCGTGCGACGCTCGTCCCCGCTCCGCAATGGCCTCCCCGCCCCCCGCCTGCTCGGCGGCACTCGACGCGGCTTGCTTCTAAAAACACACAGCGAAGAAGGAATGCGCCCGACAGCGGCTCGTGCACGCAAAGCGCTCTTCGATACCCTCACACACCGCCCCGCCCTGCGCGCAGCGTTGATGCCGACCCAAGACTCTGCAAGCAATGCTTCTCCTACAGAAGACGACCTCTGGCTGTTGGACGCCTTCGCCGGCAGCGGCGCGTTGGGGTTGGAAGCACTCAGTCGCTGGCAAGAATGTAACCGCGGATACAACAAAAGGCGCGGCGCCTTTTTCGAAAAGGACGCTGCCACCGCCCAAACATTGCGCGACAATATCGAACGAAGCGGTCTCAACGGACAAGTCTTCTGTGCTGACGCGCTCGCACCGCGCGCCTCGCGCACGCTGCACGATCGAGGAACGGTCAAGCTCGCTTTCTTCGACCCCCCCTACGCCATGCCCATGGAAGAGGCTGTCCGATCCCCTGCAGCCTTTGCCAAACAAGGATGGTTTTCCGAAAGCGCGCTCATCGTCTTTCAGCGTGCAGCAAAGCGAGAACCGTCTCTGTCGCTGGGAGAAGACTTTGTCCCTCTCGGCACGCTGTCGTCGTCTTCCGCCTGCTTCTTTTTCTTCCGCTACGCTCCTCCTTCCCTCCCTGTCCCACAAACAAGCGAGCCCGCATAGTCTGCAAGCACGCGCGGATAGAGTTGATGCTCCAATGCGAGCACGCGAGCTTCGAGGCTTTCGGGCGATTCGTCCTTCTTGACGCTCAACTTCTCTTGTCCGAGGATTTCGCCTGCGTCCAGCTTTTCAGTGACGATATGGACGCTGCATCCGTGCTGCCGATGCCCCTCGGCAAGCGCGCGGCGATGGGTCGCAAGCCCGCGCAACTGCGGCAGCAGCGAGGGATGAATGTTGAGAATACGCCGCCGCCAGCGCTCGACAAACCACGGCGAAAGCAAACGCTTGAACCCTGCAAGGCAGACGATCTCCACAGCGCGTTCGCCGAGCATGCGATCGATTTCCTGCTCGGCTTCTTTCTTTCCCCGCTTTTCGTAGGCGACTATTTGGGTAGGAATTCCCGCCTTTTCGGCGATTTGGCAACCATGCGCCTCGCGGTCGGCGACGACGAAAACGATGGAGAAAGGAGACGACGGCTTGCGAGCTGCTTCTATCAAAGCGTGCAGATTCGACCCCCGCCCTGAGATCAGCACGGCGACTCGGCGCTTCAGCGCTGACGAGCCGTTATCCGTTCTGAAACTCGACGAAGGGCTTGGCGTTGGAATCGCCCGTATCCGTGACGATGCCAACTTCGATGACATTCTCATTCTCGTTCGCCGCCGACGCAAGAAAATCGCAACACTTGGACGGAGGCACAGCGACGACAAGTCCCGCACCGCAGTTGAAGACGCGACGCATTTCTTTCTCGGTGATGTTGCCCGCCTGCTGCAAGCGCACAAAGACTTCAGGACGCTCCAGTCGACGCATATCGATCGTCGCGATTTGTCCGCATTGCAAGATGCGCGGCAGGTTGTCCCCGATCCCTCCGCCCGTGATATGCGCGATCCCCGATACCAGTCCTCGTTCGATCCACGGCGCACAGAGCTTGCTGTAGATGCGCGTGGGCTTCAGCAGAGTTTGGATAAACTTCTTGTCGCCTTTGAGCGCGGGATTCTTTTCCAGCACCGCACGCACGAGCGAAAAGCCGTTGGCATGCACGCCGCTGGAGGGGACGACAAAAAGCCTGTCGTCTTTCTCCACGCGTGCATGGCGAAAGGGAGATTCGCGCTCGACTGCGCCAAGCACAAAGCCTGCGAGGTCGAAATCCCCTTTGCGATAGAATTTCGGCATCTGCGCGGTCTCGCCACCGATGAGCGCGCAACCCGCCTCGGCGCAACCCTCGGCGATGGATTCCATGACCTGCTTCTGCAAGCTCGGCGAGACGGACGAATAGGCGAAGTAGTCGAGAAATGCCAGAGCGCGTGCGCCGTCTGCAAGCAAGTCGTTTGCGCACATAGCGACCAAGTCGATTCCTATGCCTTCGCAAGACTGCGCTTCGATGGCAAGGCGCAACTTCGTGCCGACACCGTCGCACGCCATCACAAGGATCGGATCGCGTAGCCCTGTTGCTTTCAGGTCGAACGACGCGCCGAACCCTCCGAGCGACGACACGGCTTGCGGGGGAAAGGATGCAGCCTCGCTCGTCCGACGAGCAAGCGGAGCGAGCGTCTTCTCGACGAAGCGATTCCCTTCCTCGACATCGACCCCTGATTCAAGATATGTCAGAGAAGAGGACTCAGTCCTAAAGTCCATAAGAACAACAAAGGTGATCCGCAACTTCTTTAGCCTGCTTTCAGCAAGCCTCTTATTGTTTTTAGCACTATTTGCTGTCTTTTTGCTACCTCGTTTCTTTTCAAGCCTTCTGTTTTCAAGCCTTCTGTTCGAGAGAATGTCGACAATAGTACGAAAACGCAAGATTTTGCTGCGTTGCTGGGCTGGTTGCGCATTTCTACAAAACGCGCTTTATCGTCCGAGACTGCGCTCTTCGCGCATACCCCTTCGAGAGTTGTGCGCTTACGCGCACTCCGCTTGCCTATCTTCTTGCCTCTAAAATTCCACAAAGTTATCCCCATCTTTTTTTTGGAAATCTTGTTGTATGATGGAGGTATTGCTCTCTGTACGAGAAATTTCTGCCATGTCGCCTCGTCTTCTTCGCTTTCTTCCTTTCCTTCTTTTTCTTCTCCCGCCGTTTCTTCTGCCTGCAAGTGCGTTTGCACAGCAGAATCGCCTCGAAGAAGCGCTGTTCGTCTCGCTGCCCGTCAATGTCAATGCCACCAGCGAGAACGAAGGCAAGAAGAAAGCAGCGCGTCTCGCCCTGCGCACAACCTTCGCAGAGGTGTTGCATCGATTCGTCGTCGACGAAGAACGCGCGCAAGCCCTCGCACAAAGCTTGTCTGAAAAACAGATTCGCGCGCTCAGCGAGACGCTGATCGTGGAAATCGCAGACTTCGACGGCGAACATTTTACAGGACAAGCCAGCGTCCGTTTCGTCTTGGAGCGTCTTTTCGCGCGTCTCAACAAGGAAGGGCTGCAAGTCTCCTTTACCGTCGCGCCCTCGTTCGTGCTGATTCCCGTCTTCGTGCGGGCAGGAGCAACAGAATTGTGGCCGCCGCAAAACCTGTGGCTGAGCGCGTGGAAAACGGAAAGCACCGACAAAAGCTGGCTGGTGCCGATCACGCCGATCGAGGCGAACGCCGCCGAAAGACTCGCCGTGCTCGATGCCGTCAAGGACTTGCAATCGATGCAGGCTGCTCTGCTCGCCGAACAGTATCGTGCGCAAGGAATCGCCGTGCTTTTGGCAACGACGCACACCGACGAGAACAATCCTTCCGTCCTCACTTTGAGCGTGAGCGGCCGTTTGAACCAGCGGGGATTTCCTTCTGAGCTGCCTCCTTTCTCGGTCGCGATGGACAGCACGAGCAAGAGTCCGTTGTCTCCTCTTGCCGACCCCCTTGCCGATTCTCCTGTCGATTCTTCTGCCGATTCTCCTGTCGATTCTCCTGCCGATTCTCCTGCCGATTCTCCTGCCGATTCTCCTGCCGATTCTCCTGCCGCCCCCCTTGCCGATTCTCATGCCGCCCTGCTTGCCCCCTTGCTGAAGCAAGCGCGCACCGAGACGTTGTATCGTCTGAATCGCCTTTGGAAGGAGCAGACGGCGCACGCGGCAAAACGCCGCAAGTTGCGTATCGTAGCCGAGCTCAGCTCGCGCGAGGAGTGGGGAGCTGTTGACAACTTGCTTTCCGCAACGCCGGAGCTCGTCGAGTACGGCTTGCGAAGCCTGTCTGCACGACAGGCGCATGTTGTTGCACACCACTACGGCTCGCCAAGCCTGTTGAAAGCGGCCTTGTCACGACGAGGTCTCCAAGTCAGCGCGTTGAAGGGAGGCGATCTCGCCGTAACACTTCTCAAGACTGGCGAAAGCAACGATTTCAACACCGATTCCGTTTTGCCATGACAACCCCGAAAGCCGAGCGAAGAAGCACCCTCGCCACCACGGTGCGCGCCGCACGCTGGACGCGCATCTTGTGGTGGCTTGCATGGCTTTCAAGCCTGACCCTCCTATTTCTGCTGCTGGGCAACATTCTTGCGCCCTTCATCTTCGCCTTCGTGCTGGCGTGGATGCTGAACCCCCTTTGTGCGCGTCTCACGAAGCGTCTGGCAAGGATTGCATCCCTTCAACTCGCACGCGCGCTTGCTGCTTTTCTGCTGACGCTCGCGTTGCTCGCGCTGCTCGTCCTGTTGCTCTCTGCAACGCTGCCCGCCCTTCTGCGCGAGACATTGGAGCTGACCGCGGCCTTGCCGAACATCGCAACGACCCTGCAACGCAAAGCGCAAGAGTTCTCTTGGGTGCAACGATGGCAAGAACTTCTTCTGCCCGCTTGGGAGAGCGTGAGAGACCTCAATCCGAGCTTGTTGCCGAATCTCTCGCAATGGCACAGCCTTACCAAGCCTGTCTTGCGCCTGCTCTCGCAAGCGCTACAGACGCTGGGACAACAAACCTCGTCGGTGGTGGCGGTGCTGTCGTGGTTTGCGCTCGTGCCGTTTGCCACCTTCTACCTTCTGAAGGACTGGACGCAAGCGATGCAAGCCTGTCGCAAACGCATTCCGCGCGCGGAAGAACATTTGTTTGCGCTCTTCCGCCGCATCGACGAGACTCTTTCGGCGCTGATTCGCGGGCAAGCCGCCGTGCTAGGCACGATGGCACTCTTCTATGCAACCCTACTCTCGCTGATAGGGCTGCCCTACGGATTTGCCATCGGTATCACCTCGGGACTGCTGATGCTTCTGCCCTATGTCGGCACCCTTCTGGGAGCAGGCATCGCCCTCGTCGTCGCCTATGTGCAAGGCGGTTTCGCCTTACCTCTGCTGCTGACGCTGCTCGTCTTCGTCGTCGGACAGTTGCTAGAAAGCTACTTTCTCACACCGCGCTGGATAGGCAAGCGCGTCGGTCTTCATCCGCTGTGGGTCGTCTTCTTCGTGCTCGCCGGCGGCGAGCTTGCGGGCTTTGCAGGAATCCTGCTCGCCTTGCCCGCAGGCGCCACGCTCCGTGCGATCGTAGCCCACATCGACGAGCACAGACGCAACCCCTGACAGAGCGGCGATGTGGCACAAGCCGAGCAACAAAGCCTCCCCCTGCCTGAGACGCGCAACGAGGGATTTGAAGAAAAACATTTCTTGCGTCTGCAAGCCAACGGCGAGGCGTTGGATGCCTTGCTCGCATGGCATCACGCACGACCCTGCGAGCAAATCCTTCGACCATCTTCGTGCGCGCACGGCATGCCGCGCATCGAAGCCTTGTGCGGACCTGCCAAATGTGGCAAGTCGCACTTGGGCGAAATATGGCGCGCACGCAACGGTGCGCGCGCGCTTTCGCCCTCCTTGCTGCAAAGCGTCCAGGACTTGTCCAAGGATTTGTCTTTGCCGGACAAACCCTTGTGGCTCGATTTTTCCGCCGACGAGGATCCAGCCCAAGGCATGGCACTGAGCTTGGAGCGAAAGCTCTACGCCCTCTACAACGAGGTTAAGCACGCCACGAAGGGTTCTCTGTTGATCACGGCGCGGAGCGAGCCGAGCCGATGGCGATTCTCCTTAGCGGATCTACGCTCGCGCATGCGCGCGGTTGCCGTCCTCCGCATCGGAGATCCAAGCGACGACGACAGCGCGCGTCTTTTGGCGAGCATCTTTCGCACGCGCCAGCTGGAAGTGGATGCGCGCGTAATTGCCTATGTGCACCGTCGTATCGAGCGCAGCTTTCGCGCACACCACGCCATCGCCGAAGAGCTCGATTCCCTGAGCCTTGCGCACCAACGCAAGATCACATTGCCCTTCGTCGCGCACTATTTCTCTCGCGCCGAATCAAACGAGCGCGTCCCCCCTCTCCCCTCCGCCAAGCTCTAGCTGCAACCTCTAGCTGCAGCCCGTCGTCTGCCCGCAGGTTGTGCAAGCGTAGCATGAGCCGCTACGCACAAGGGTGATATGCCCGCAGTAGTCGCAGGAATCGCCGATTCCTTCGTCCATCGTTTTTGCCTGCAACATCACGCCCTCTGCGCTGTTGCCCTCACCACTGCCATTGCCATTACCGTTGCCGTTGCCATTACCATTACCGTTTCCATTGCGTCGTGCCGTGAGTTCGCGGCGTACATAGCCGCTGCTGGTGAGTTTGGTCAGGTGGTCGATGGCTGCCCTTGTCTCCTCGCTGAGACGTCCCTCGTCCTTGCCCTTGCCGAGTCCTGTGAAGTCGCCGTCCGGCAGCAAGATGTGTCCCAAGTCGTCGCGTCCCAAGTAGCTGATGGCGAGCTCGCGGAAGATGTAGTCGAGGATGGAGGTGGCGTGGCGGATCGAAGCGTTCTCGCGCACGATGCCGCTTGGCTCGAAGCGCGTGAAGGTGAAGGCGTCGACGAACTCCCGCAGCGGCACACCGTACTGCAAGCCGATAGAAACGGCGATGGCGAAGTTGTTCATCATAGAGCGAAAGGCGGCACCTTCCTTGTGCATGTCGATGAAGATTTCTCCCAGCGATCCGTCCTCGTATTCGCCCGTGTGCAGATAGACCTTGTGATCTCCGACGACGGCTTTCTGCGTGTAGCTCTTGCGACGCGCGGGCAGACGATCGCGTGCGCCGCGTGCACGCGGCGGCGTTTTGCTTCCTTGCCGCTCTTCCTCCAGCGCCCTCTTGTAACGCTCGAAGAGGTTGAGCGCGAGCTTCTCGGCGAGGTTGTGGATCTGCGCCTGCGTCTCGGCTACGGGCTCTGCTTCCCTTTCGCCGAGCGAAGAAGTTGTCATGGGCTGCGAAAGCTTCGAGCCGTCGCGGTAGAGCGCGTTGGCTTTGAGCCCCAGCTTCCACGAGGTTTCGAAAGCGTGTTGGCAGTCTTCGAGCGTGGCGTGGTACGGCATGTTGACGGTCTTCGAGATAGCGCCCGATACAAAGGGTTGGGCTGCTGCCATCATGCGAAGGTGGCTTTCGCAGGAGAGGCTGCGTTTCCCTTCGACGCCGCAGGGCGTTGCGCAGTCGAAGACGGCGAGATGTTCGTCTTTCAGCAAGGGCGCTCCTTCGACGGTGAGCCTTCCGCAAATCTCGGTGTTGGCGTCCGCGATCTCTTGCGCGTCAAGCCCGAGCGCCGCCAGTACATCGCCGTTGCGCGCCACAAGGCGTTGGAAGTCTTTCGCGCCCAGCGTGTGCGGCGTGAAGGCGTTGCGAATGTGGAAGGCGTTTTTCAAGGCTTGCTCGACGGCTTTGACGGCTTCTTTCGAAAGCCCTGCATGCTCCAGTTTTTCCTGCGACAGCTTTGCGCGCGACGGTTTTGCGCGCGACGGTTTTGTTGGCGACACGCCTTTTTCGTTCGAAGAGAGCTTGCCGCTGCCTGCAACGGCTTGTTCGATGGCGCGCGTGCTTTCTTCGTCGTATCCGAGCGATTGCAGAGCTGCGGAGAGGGTGGGATTGACGATCTTGAGCGTTCCTCCGCCGGCGAGTTTTTTCATTTTGACGAGCGCGAAATCGGGTTCGATTCCCGTTGTTGCACAATCCATGACGATACCGATCGTGCCTGTCGGTGCGATCACGCTGACTTGGGCGTTGCGAAAACCGTGCTGCTCGCCTTTCTCGAGAACGCGATCCCAAACTTTTTGCGCAGCGGCGGCGAGCACGTTGTCGCGGCACGATAAGCTTTCGAAAGCGACGGGAGGACGGCTCAACCCTTCGTAGCCTTGTTTCTCTCCGTGCGCGGCGCGGCGGTGGTTTCGCATGACGCGCAGCATGGGCTCTCTGTTTTCTTCGAATCGCGCAAAAACGCCGAGTTCGCGCGCCATTTCTGCGCTTGTCTCGTAGGCTGTTCCGCTCATGAGCGAGCTGACGGCGGCGCAAAAGCTTCTGCCTTCGGTGCTGTCGTAGGGAACGCCGAAGCTCATGAGAGCTCCGCCCAAGTTGGCGAATCCGAGTCCGAGCGTTCGAAAGTCGTAGGAGTTGCGTGCGATGGCTTGCGAGGGGAACTGCGCCATGGCGACCGATATTTCCAGCGTGCATGTCCACAGGCGTGTTGCGTGTGCGAAGGCATCGGTGAGGAATCCTTTGTCGGTGCAGAATTTCAAGAGGTTGAGGGAGGCGAGGTTGCAAGCCGTATCGTCGAGAAACATGTATTCGGAGCAAGGATTGGATGCGTTGATGCGTCCTGAGTTCGGGCAGGTGTGCCATTCGTTGATGGTGGTATCGAACTGGATGCCTGGGTCTGCGCTTGCCCAAGCGGCGTCGGCGATTTTTTTCCACAGCGTTCGTGCGGCGAGGGTTTTGTGTGTTTTGCCGTCGGTGCGTCGGGTCAGCTGCCAGGGTTTGTCGTTCTCGACGGCTTGGAGGAAGCGTTCGCTCACGCGAACGCTGTTGTTGGCGTTTTGTCCCGAGACGGTGAGATAGGCGTTGCCCTGCCAGTCTGTATCGAAGGTTGAGAAGGGAATGCGGCGTTCGCCTTGGCGGGCTTTCTGCAGGACTTTGACGAGGATCGATTCGGGAACGCGGTCTTTGCGGGCAGCCGAAAGAGCTGTGGCGAGCAGGGGGTTCGTTGCTTCAAAGTGCCGTTGTTTTTTCGGGATGTCGCCGCTGTGCGCTGCGTCCAGCACATTGTCGAGGTGTTGCTGGCAACGTTGAGCTCCGACGACGAGCGAGGCGACTTTTTGTTCTTCTTGTACTTTCCAATCGATGAACTCTTCGATGTCGGGGTGATCGATATCGACGACGACCATCTTGGCGGCGCGGCGGGTTGTTCCGCCCGATTTGATCGCACCTGCGGCGCGGTCGCCGATCTTGAGAAACGACATGAGTCCTGACGAGTATCCGCCGCCAGACAAGGGTTCGTTTTCGCCGCGCAGATCGGAGAAGTTGCTACCTGTTCCCGATCCGTACTTGAAAAGCCGCGCTTCGCGCACCCACAGATCCATGATGCCGCTTTCGCCGACAAGGTCGTCTTTGACCGACTGGATGAAGCAGGCGTGGGGTTGCGGGCGTTCGTAGGCTGTTTGAGCGAGGGCGGGGGTTTTCGTCTGTTCGTCGATGTACCAGTGTCCTTGCGGCGGTCCTTCGATGCCGTATGCCCAGAATAGCCCTGTATTGAACCATTGCGGCGAGTTAGGCGAGGCGATCTGACAAGCCAGCATGAATTGCATCTCGTCGCAGAAAGCTTGAGCGTCTTCGTCGGAATCGAAGTATCCGTTGCGCGCTCCCCAATATGTCCAGGTTCCGGCGAGGCGGGAGAAGACTTGTTTGGCGCTCGTTTCTCCTGTGTATCGTTGTTCGTCGGGGAGGGTTTGCAGTTTTTGTGTGTCTGGGGCGGAGCGTTGTGCGAAGCGGGGGATGTCTTTCTCTGGGATGCGTTTGAGGAAATGCGGGATGCCTTTTCTGCGGAAGTATTTTTGCGCGAGGATGTCGGTTGCGGTTTGCGACCATTTTTTTGGCACTTCGACTTTGTGTTGTTCGAAGACGAGGTCGCCTGTGGCGGAGCGGAGAGAGGCGGTGACGCGGTGGAAGGGGATGCGGGCGTAGGGGCTTTCGCCTGCGCGCGTGTAGTGGCGGGGGATTTTCAAGGGAGAGGGAAGGGTTGGAGGTGAGTAGCCAGAGGCAGTATAAGCTCGTTTTGGAGGCTCATTTTCTTATCCACAATTTTTTTTAATCTCCTCGCCGATTTCGCAAACGGGAACGAGGCACTCGTGCGTAGAAAGCGCTATCGCGCGCGCGCGCAACAGACATAGCGCCTTTTTGTCCGTAAAAAGCCCGTTCTATGAGCAAACTCTGCTACACTCTCCGCCATGCCTACCGCCGCAATCCTTCTCCAAACCCTCCTGCACGGTCGCCCCGTCGGACGCGACTCTCTGAACAACCGCTACTTTGAAGAAAAATCCCCAAAAAATCCCCGCCACCCCCGCCGATGGGTCGTCTACAACAAAAAAAACGAAGATGCCAGCGCCATCCCCGCCGCCTGGCACGCCTGGATTCATCACACCACCAAGACCCCCCCCAACCAATCCTCTGCCCCCCGCCTCCGACACGCCTGGCAAAAACCCCATAACCCCAATCCCACGGGAACCCCCCAAGCCGTCTCTCCCAAAAGACACCAACCCCCCAAACCCTACCAAGCCTGGTCTCCCCCCTCCTCCCCTTAACGCCAAACCCCTAACGCCAGCCCCTAACGCAAACCTCTGTTTCCGCCTTGTGACAAACCCAAGCCCCCCGCAACACTCCGCAGCCGCCACGCTTGCAAAACGACAGCGCATCCGACACCGCCTCTACGGAGCCGTCACCCTCCTCGCCTTCGCGCTGCTGCTCGCCCACTCCTACCGCGCCGACAGAACCGATGCCGCCAACCGATCCATTACTTTGTTCGCCGACTTCCTCAAAATACAAGGACTGCGCCCAGGAAACCCCATAACCCTCGGAGGGGTTGCCATCGGAAAAGTCACGAAAGTCTCGCTGCAAAAACCCTCGCTAAACGTACGCGTGCAACTCGCCGTCGACAACAGCCTCGAAATTCCTTCTGACAGCTCCGCCGTCATCCGCGCCCAAGACCTCTCCGGAAGCATGGTACTCGTCATCTTGCCGGGCGGCGAAGAACAATCCCTGCAAGAAGGCGACTTCTTCTCCTTTACGCGCGAACCCATCGAACTGCCCCGACTGATCACAACGATCGTCGAACGCGCAGAACGCAACATCTCGCAAAAAGCCGCTTCCCCCCAAAAAACCCCCGCCAGAGAACAATGAAACACAGCTGGTTTGAACTGATCGCAGGCACCGTCGCCCTCGCCTGCGCGACGGGCTTCTTCCTCTACGCTTTGGGCGAAGAATCGCACGAAGGCGACCAAACCCTCACGGCACACTTTCCCTCCAGCCGCGGCATCGTGCGCGGTAGCGAAGTGCGCCTGAACGGCGTCGTTGTCGGAAAGGTTGTACGCGTCCATATCGACCCGATCGTCTTCGAGGCTGTCGTCACCCTCACCCTCAAAGACTCGCTGCGCCTGCCCTTCGACAGCACGCTGGTCGCACAAAGCCCCCTGCTGCTGGGCGAAGCCTACCTCAGCGTGATTCCAGGCAAAGAGGCGACCGCCCTGCAAAGCGGCGACCGCGTCGTCTCCACGCGAAGCGAACTCACCTTCGAAGAAATTTTGGAACGCGCCGTCTTCGTCGTAGGCGAGCAAGCGCGATGACGCTTCCGCGCGCGCAACAAAGACTGCCTGCACAACGCAGACAAACTTCGCGCAAAAGACAACCCAACAGACAGGCGGGAAGAGAACGCACGCTCGCTCAAGGGAATGGTATAGCGATTCCTTGCGCGATTCCTTTTGTCTTCCTCGTTGCCTTTCTCGCTGCCTTCCTCGTTGCCTTCCTCGCTACCATCACCCTCCCTCGCCTCGCGTCAGGACAAGAGTCAAGCGACGAAGACAACGCAGCGTCGTTCGATGTCGAGCGACGCATTAAAGAATCGTCGAGCGCATTTCTGATCGGACTGAACAAACGCTCAGGGCAGGCAAAGAAGCTGCGCGCTCCTGTAGGGCGTAGTCTGACCTTCGAGACGCTCTCGATTCGCCTGGTTTCTTGCGCGCGCATCCTCCATCCGCACTTTGAGGATTCCGCCGCACTCTTGTCGATCTCGGAGCGCGAAGAAGGCATCTTGTTTAAAGGCTGGATGTACGCACAATATCCCTCCTTGAGCGCGATGGATCATCCGATCTACGATGTGTGGATCGAGCGTTGCCTGCCTTGACTTGACGCGCAAGACGCACGAAAGGATCGGTGGCGCAGCTCGTTGGCGGAGTAGCTCAGTTGGTTAGAGCAACGGAATCATAATCCGTGTGTCGGGGGTTCAAATCCCTCCTCCGCTATCTCCGTTATCTCTCCGTTATCTCCTGCCCCGCTATAAAAATCCCCCTTCCTCTACGACCTTGCCCTTTCGTGCGAAAGAACGGCACGCGTCGCCCTGCCATCGATGAGCACAAGCCCGAAGGCGATGAGCGCGAACCCGCCCCAAACCTGAAGAGTGAGAGCCTCGTCCAAGAAGAATGCTCCCAGAGCGATTGCTATCGGCGCAATAATCAAGGTGCATAGCAAAAGGTTGGCGACACCCGCCGCGCGCAAAAGGTTGTAATAGAACAGATAGGCTATCGCCGTCGAAACGATGCCTAGCCACAAAACGGCAACCGTCGAACGAATATCGACGGCTAACAAATCTTGCAAGCCTGCGGGTTGTAAGGCGACGAAGGGCAAAAGAAGGAGCGCGCCGCAAGTGGTCGTGCCCGCTGCATGGACGACGGGAGAGCCTTCCCGCATCAGAATTTTTCCGCTCGCGCCGCCGAAAGCGTAGCTGACCGCAGCGACAAGGACGGCGTATTGGGCAAGGCTCGTGATATCGAGATGTTGCAAGCTCTCGATTCCGATGACGACGACAACCCCGCAAAATCCCGTTGCAACGCCGAACGCTTTGGGTGTGGTCAAACGTTCGTCCTTGAAGAGAAGTGCTGCCAGCAAGGTTCCGAAGATGGCGGTCGTCGCGTTGAGAACGGCGGTCAGTCCCGAATCGATCTGCTGCTGCCCCCAAGCGATGAGCGTGAACGGCAGAGAGGTGATCAGAACGCCTCCCACTCCCATGCCGCAGAGAAGACGAAGGCTTCGCGGCACGCGCAAACCGCGAGCGAAAACGATAGCCCAAAGAAACATTGCTCCTAAGGCGATTCGCAAGAAGGCGATCGCTATCGGAGAAAACGCATCGAGTGCAACGTCGATCATCAAAAAAGAGCTGCCCCAACAGCAACTCAAGCCCAACAACAACAGCCAGCTACGCAGACTCATCACGGACACCTTGGAGAAAAAATTTGTTCAACCTGCCTTCATGCTAGCATAAGCGAAATTTCTGCTGACCACAAAAAGGGTTCGATTGGTGCTTTACACAGCTTTTATTCGTTTCGTCTATAACCGCATCGTGTTGAAATCCGGCGGTATCATGAATTTTTTGTGGGTCTGGAGCAAAAAGTCCTCTTCGTCGAAAACATCTCCCTCCGGCAAAGGGCTTCTGTTTTGGCTTTTCTTGCCGTTGCGCCGCGTCGTCAGCGTCGTGAGCGATTTCTTCTCTCGTGAGTTCGACAGACACTCGGAAGCCATCGCGCAAGGGCGACTGGCGGCTCACTTGGGCGGACACTTCGGCTTTACGAATGTCGACAAGGGAGCGTTAGTTTTTCTGAAAGAAACCTTGGGCGTTGAATCCATGCTCGATGTGGGTTGCGGTCCCGGCAAGCAGGTGCGCATTGCTCGCCGCCTCGAAATCGAGGCTTTCGGTGTCGACGGCGACCACACGCTGAAATTTTCCGAACCCTTTTTCTTCTTGCACGACTTCACGAAGGGAAAGTTCTCTTGCGCCAGAGAATTCGACCTCTGCTGGTCGGTCGAGTTTCTCGAACATGTCGAAGAGCGACACCAACCCCTTTACATGTCTGCCTTTCGCTTGGCAAAAAGGGTTGTATGCACCGCCGCTCCTCCTGGGCAGCTGGGCTTCCACCATGTCAACTGCCGCGATCAAGCCTATTGGATCGGAGTTTTCAAAAAATACGACTTCGCCTTCGACAAGACAAACACGCGACTTCTGAGAGAACGCAGCTCGATGAGACGCGACTTCATGCGCGAAACAGGCATGCTTTTCGTCCGCAAGGACGCGAGCAAAAGAATAGACCGAAGAACAAGAACCAGCAAGAGCAACGCACAAAAGCGCTAGCCCTCCACAAAAGCGCTAGTCCTCCGCGTTCTGTCTGCGTGGTTCTACGCGCCCCACCAATAGACGCAGACGAAGAGGAAAAGCCACACGGCATCGACGAACTGCCAGTACCAGACGGCGGCTTCGAAGCCGAAGTGCTGTTGCGGCGTGAAATCTTCGTGCAAGGCGCGGTAGAGGCAGACGATCAGAAAGATCGTGCCGATGATGACATGCAGCCCGTGGAAACCTGTCGCCATGTAGAAGGTCGAGCCGTAGATCCCGTCCTCCAAGGCGAAGGCGGCGTGCGCATACTCGTACGCTTGCAAGGCGGTAAACAGGATGCCCAAAGCGATCGTGATCGACAAACCTTTGATGAGACCTGCTCGATCGCCTTCGACAAGCGCATGATGCGCCCAAGTGGCGGTCGTTCCCGACAGCAACAAGACGACCGTATTGGTGAAGGGCAGTCCGAAAGCGTCGAAGGGACGAATTCCCTCAGGCGGCCAGATGCCTCCCATCTGCTCGGTCGGGAAGAACGCAGCGTTGAAGAAAGCCCAAAAGAAGGCGACGAAGAACATCACTTCGGAAAAAATGAAGAGCGCCATGCCGTAGCGCAACCCCAGCTGGACGACGGGTTTGTGGTCCCCGCTGTGCGCCTCGGCGATGACATCACGCCACCACAGCGCCATCGTTAGCAGGATCAGGAAGAGCCCAGGAAGCAGCAACCCCCCGCCCCATTTCTCCAACATCGGAGCGCTCGGCTCTCCCAGCACAGAAGGATGCAGGTAGAGAATGAAGCCTCCCATGAACACAAAGCCCGCGAGTGCACCCAGCACAGGCCAAGGGCTGGGTTCCACCAAATGATAGTCGTGCGAAGGCTTAGCCATGACATCCCATCCTATGAAAAGCGTTCCATCCTATCGAGGATTCTACGCGAAAAGCGCATCCAAAAGCCATTCCTAATCGTCAACAACCTCATCGTCAAGAGCCTCATCGTCAAGAGTTTGCGGAAAAAAGCTGTATGAAAGCGTGACCGTATCGAAGGTATCCCATTCCTTGTGGTCGCGAAGCGCGGGATCGAGGAAAAACACCACCTTCATCCGAACCTTCTCTTTCGGCAGCAAGGTCTGTTCGACAAAGCAGAAACACTCGACCTTGTGAAAATACGCGCCCGCCTTCGCAGGCGTGACATTGTAGGTGGCAACACCCGCAAGCGCACGCGAGGAGAGATTTTCCGCCGTGTAGAAAGTTTCGTACAGCTCGCCGAAAGCAACTTCCATCTCTCTCTGCGAGGGCGCGAATTGCCAGTCGAGACCATTGACATTGCCGTCGAAGCGTACATTGATCGTCTGCGCCGCTTCTCGCTTTGCCAACCCAAGCAGCTCCTGCAAACTGCTTTGCTGCGTCTTGCCGCCGAAGCCCGTCGTGCGACAAAAAAGATCGTACAGCGGAACAGAAGCAAAGCTCAACGCCAGCATGAAAACGCCAAAAAAAACGAGATTTCGTGCAAGACGACGGTTGCGGAAACCCAGCCTTTTCCGCTCGCCCTCACCCCTCGCTCGCTTGCCGAATCTTGTCGTCACAACTTCCAGTACAATGCCAAACACAAAGCTTGGGATCACAAATACTTGACGATCGACAAGGCATAGACCACCGCGACGAACAACAACAGCAAAGCCAGCAAGGCTCTGTTCTTACGCCGCCTGCTTTCTGTCCAGCGCACGCGATTGTCTTTTTTACCCTGCCCTTCGTCTCTCATAGCCCGTCAGAACGAAAACCAGTGCCAGCTCTGCTGCAACGCAACATGGTCGACGATGCGCAAGGCGAACATCAAAACCATATAGACGATAGAAAAGCCGAACAAGGCTCCTGCAGAGCGTAAGGAGGTTTCTTTTTTGCTGTTCGTCATGAACGCATAGAAGACGAAGCGCAACGAGAGAACAAGGGCGATTCCGCCGTAGATCCAGCTCGCGCCTCCAAGCCAAGCGAAGGCTGGCGCGAGCGGCAGGAGCGTCAGAGAGTAGAGGAAGATTTGCCGCTTGGTCTTTTTTTCTCCATACACGACAGGCAGCACAGGCAGCCGCGCACGTTTGTAATCGTCGCGGCGTAAGAGCGCCAATGCCCACGAATGCGGCGGTGTCCATAGGAAGATCAGCACACACAGCAAGAGAGGATCGAGAAAACTCGCCTGCGACGAAGGGGAAGCGGCAAGCCATCCGATCAAGGGCGGTGCTGCACCCGCAGTACCTCCGACGACGGTGTTGAAGACGGTGCGCCGTTTCAGAAACATCGTGTAGAAAACCGAATAGAAGAGAATTGTGCAGCCCAGCAACAGCGCCGCCCCCCACCCCCCTGCAAGCCCCAGCAAGGCGAACGCCAGTAGCGAGAGGATCATAGCGAACACAAACGCATCGGAAGGCGCGATCGTTCCACAAGCGACCGCTCTTGCGCGCGTGCGTAGCATGAGTCGGTCGATGTCGCGGTCGTACCACATGTTGAAGGCGGCAGCCCCCCCTGCTCCCATGGCGACGGCGAGCAAGGCGATGATGTTCAAAACAATGTGGTTGCCGCCGTCCGCCAGCACCATGCCGCAGGCGGCGGTGAAGGTTGTCAGCAACAGAATGCGCGGCTTGGTGAGCGCGAGGAAATCTCCGACCTCGGAGGGTCGAGCAGAAGGGACGCGCAACCCCGCCGCTACGGGTGCCTCCAAGGTAAGAGGACGGGAAGAACGGCTCGCGCTCGCCATTCGGGTCAGCGCGAAATGCGCGGCGGCGTCGAAAAGCTGTGGAAAGGCGGCGGTGTCGAGACCGTCCACTCCAGCGTGGTCGCGCCCGCTCCCCAATAATTGTCGGCGACCTTCCGCTTGCCGCGCAACAGAGCGACGACAACGGTCGTCACGAAGAACAATGTGGAGGTGGCAGAAAGATAGCTGCCGTAGGAAGCGACCGCGTTCCATCCCGCATAAGCTTCGTTGTAATCGATGTAGCGGCGCGGCATGCCCGCCAGTCCCAAGAAGTGCATCGGGAAGAAGGCTATGTTCACGCCGAGGAAGGTTGTCCAAAAATGCAGCTTGCCTGCCCACTCAGGAATGACGCAGCCGCTCATCTTGGTAAACCAATAGTAGAAGCCGCCGAAGACGGCGAACACCGAGCCAAGGCTGAGAACATAGTGGAAGTGTCCGACGACATAGTAGGTGTCGTGCAGCTGCACATCGACGCCTCCGAGCGCAAGGACGACCCCCGTCACGCCGCCGATGGTGAAGAGACCGATGAAGCCGAGCGCCCACAACATCGGCACGGAGAATCGGATCGATCCGCCCCACATGGTGGCGAGCCAGCTGAAAATCTTGATGCCCGTCGGCACGGCGATGATCATCGTTCCGACGCTGAAGTAGAGCTTGAGAAAAAATCCCATGCCGACGGTGAACATATGGTGCGCCCAAACGATGCATCCCAAGAATCCGATGGCGACCATGGCAGAGACCATGCCGAGATAACCAAAGATGGGCTTGCGCGAGAAGGTCGAGACGATATGGCTGATGATGCCGAAGGCGGGCAGGATCATGATGTAGACTTCGGGGTGTCCGAAAAACCAAAACAGGTGTTGAAACAGAAGCGGGTCTCCGCCGCCCTCAGGCACGAAGAAGGCTGTCGCAAAGTTGCGATCGGCGAGCAGCATCGTGATCGCGCCGCCGAAGACGGGCATGACCATAATGAGCAGGAAAGCTGTTATCAGCAGGCCCCATGCGAAGAGGGGCAGAACACGAAGCGTCATGCCTGGCGCGCGCATGTTGAAGATGGTGACGATGAAGTTGATGGCGCCGAGAATGGAGGAGATCCCCGCCAAGTGCATGGCGACGATGGCGAGATCCACGGAAGGATTCGAATGTCCGAGCGTACCAGACAGGGGGGGATAGAGCGTCCAACCCGTGCCTGCGCCGCCTACAAAAAGAGAAAGCAGCAACAGCAGAAAGGCGGGAACGAGCAGCCAAAAACTGATGTTGTTCATGCGCGGGAAAGCCATGTCGGGCGCGCCGATCATGAGGGGGACGAACCAATTGCCGAACCCTCCGATCAAGGCGGGCATGACAGTGAAAAAGACCATGATCAAGCCGTGCGCGGTGATGAACACATTCCACATGTGTCCGTCGGGATCGCCGGCACCGAGGAAGTATTGCACGCCGGGCTGTTGCAGCTCCAAGCGCATGAGAAAAGAGATACCACCGCCGATCAATCCCGCCATGATGGCGAAGACCAAATACATCGTTCCGATATCCTTGTGGTTCGTCGAGAAAAGCCAGCGTCCGATACCGTAGGGGCGATGCTCTGCAGAAGCGGAGGCTTTCTTACCCGAAGCCTTCGTTCCTTTCTTTCCGTTCATGGTGATGCTTGCCATTCTACTCTCTACTCCTATGCTTTATTTTGCGCTCTATTTTGCGCTCTATTTTGCGTCGTTCGTTTGCGCGGCGAGAAGATCGCCGTCAAGGTTTCTGTCAAGGTTTCTTTCCACCTGTTTTTTTCGAGTGTTGGC
>JABACB010000002.1:58464-61762 GCA_014237925.1 Alphaproteobacteria bacterium | reverse complement strand
GGCAGGACGAGGGCGTTGTCGGTCTGCAACAGTCGTTTGGATTTGTCTTTCAGATCCTCTCCTCTGAGGAGGTTGGAGTCGAAGGTGAGTCCGTCGTGGTCGGGGTATTCGTAAGACCAGTACCACTGGTTTCCCGTCGCTTTGACGGTGATATCTGCGCCTGAGACATCTTCGACGGCACGCATGAGGTTGAACGAAGGCACGAAGAGGACGGCAAGAATGGTGACAGGCACGAGCGTCCAAATCACCTCCAGCTTACTGTTGTGGGTCGTGCGGGAGGGCTTGGGATTTCTCTTTTCGGCGAACCGCCAACAGATGAAGCCTCCGAGCAAAAAGACAAAGAGGCAGATGACAACGACGACAGGCATCAGAACGTTGTCGTGGAAGGTGAAGGCTTGGCGTGCGATGGACGAGGCAGGCGCAGGGAATCCCGTCTGCCAGTCGTTCGCAACCCCTGCGCTCGCAACCCCTGCGTTCGCAACCCCTGCCACACTTTCGCCCGCTCCCTCTTCGGCAAACGCTTTGAGGGGAAGAAACGAGACGACCGCTATGACAAGCATCTGCGCGAGTTTCCGCGCAAGCATCCGAACCTTCAGGATGGGGGCAAAAGAAACAGCACTCATGCCCTCATTATAGAGACGAAGGCGCGGTCTTTTCAACAACAATCTTCGCGCTCTATCTTGGCTTCAAGTTTCACCCCCCAAAGGGCTCATCCCTTAGGGTTTACAAAGCATCAATCCTGATGTGATTCGGCGTGTCTCTGCCTTCTCAGGACATTCGGAAAGCGTAGGCAAGCGCACATTTGTCAAACCGCTCTTGTAATAACGAAACAAAAACGATGTCATCCATTGCTCCAGGTTCGTATCGGGAACGACAAACCATCCTCCTTGTCGTTCCGCCTGCCGCACAATCCGTGACGACCTGATGGCGTACTTACCGTCGACAAGTCTTCCGACGGAGATATAAAGCAAGCTGGCGACAACGACGAACACGAAGGCTCTTTGCACACGCGACAAAGGAGATGGCTTCTCGTCAGGCGCGAGCAAGAAGACGAGAAAGAGAAGGGGTAGCCACCAGTTCTGCGGTGTCAGGCGAAACTCGAAGCTCGCTCCCGTCGACAAAACGGATACCATCACGCCTGCCAGCACAACCCACGCTCCTCTGTGTCGAACAAAGAACAGCAGCGTCAGACACAACAGCAGGGAGCCGCTGAAGAAAGAAGAAAAGCCGTAATGAAACGATTGCGCACTCAGGTAGGAAAAAGGCGGCAAGGGAGAAGGTTCCCAGCTGTCCTTTTGATGATCGGAAAACAGCGAAATCCACCACTTTTCGTAATACGATTTTTCGTAGAATTCTGAACCAATCCACCCAGCAAGCGTGTCGATTCTCCTCCCTTGCTCGTCGAACTGTACGGCGGGGTAGAAGGGATTTCTGTCTTGCGCAATGTTCGTGGCGTAAGGGAAGAAACCAAACAAGGCAACGCCTAAGATCGTAGCAGCACTCCCCAGCCCCGCAAGTCGTAAGAGCGTCGCTCGGCTTGCGCCGCGTCTGATCCCGTAAGCCAACGCGGTCAGCCCCAAGATGCCGCCGAAGACGAGCCCCGTGAACTTGATGTTGACGAGCAACACGAGCAGAGCTGCGATCAAAAGAGCTGTCCTCAGCCGCGTCCTTCGACTCTGTACCTTGTCCTCTGAGACAAAACAAAGCATGAGCAAGAAGACACTCAGCAATATAGAGACGAGCAATCCGTCGGCATAGTGGGTGAAGAAGCAACGTGTCGCGATGGGATTGACAGCGAGCAGGAACGCCAACACATTGCGCCAAGGATGGGACAAAGCGCGCGAGAAGGGCGTAAGGGTTGCCAAGAAACGCCTTGCGCAAAGAAAGGCAACAACGACGGCAATAGGCGTGAAAGCAAAGCTCGCCTCAAAACTTTGCGTCCATAACATCAGCGAAGCCGAAAGAAGCCAGTGAGCCGCAGGGTAGGTGTAGGTGACCCAGCGAGCGGCTTCCCAGTAAGGGTTGACCCCCTTCAGCAAGCCCACGATTGCCCTGACATGATAGGTGCGAGAATCGTGTCCTGTATCCAAAGTGAACCTTGTCAGCAACGCCGCAAGTGCGAAAGCCGTCAAGAGCAACAACAGCGTTATCACCAGCCTTTGCCACCTTTCTTCTCGGTGAAGCATCACGACCGCGCCTCCCCACAACAGCAACCCTGTAGGAAAAACCCAGCGACCCAAACCGATACCCGACAACAGAGATAACGCCGCCGTCATGTACAGAACGGGCAGAAACAGCACCGATGCCGAAAGCAACAGCTCCTCAGAGAAAAGCCCCTTCTTGTGCGACGATACGCTCGCTTCCCGTGTCCTTAAAAGTCGTTGCAACAACGACGGAAGACATCGGCGCATCTCGGCAAGGTTTGTCAAACAACGGTTCATCGCTCGTTTGTGCTAGGATGGGGTGCTCTCGCGGAGAGGTGCCGGAGCGGTCGAACGGGACGGTCTCGAAAACCGTTGTGCGTGCAAGCGCACCGAGGGTTCGAATCCCTCCCTCTCCGTAGCACTTTCGCCAACTCTAGCACGAGTGCCAGCAAACATCAGAGAGGCAGACGTCTGAATATCTTCTCAGGGATGTTGCGGATGATCGCCATGATGCCGATCCAAAACCACGGCACATAGAGATGCTCGCGCCTTTTGTCGATGGCTCTGACAACGGTGCGCGCGACTTGCTCAGGGCTTGCCCACAAAGCACTTTTTTGAAACGAGGCGGTCATCTTCGTATCCACGAACCCAGGCTTGATCGTCTGAATACACAGAGGCGAGCTTGTGCGCGCCAAACGATGACGCAACCCCTGTAAAAAAAGCGCGACCGCGCCTTTGCCCGACCCGTAGACATAGTTCGACGCGCGACCGCGATCGCCCGCAACCGAGCCGAAGACGGCGATCACCCCCCCCTTCTTCTCCATGCGTGCGCATGCCAAATGGGCAAGCGAGGCGACGCTGAGGAAGTTCGTCTCCCACGCGACGCGCGCTTGTTCAAAATTTTTCTCGCAAATGTTCTGATTGGGCAAGATCCCTTGCGCAAGCACGACAACTTGCAATCCTCCAAGGGCTTTGTGCGCGTGCGAAAGCAATTGTTCGTGCGAGGCGAAGTTGCGCGCCTCGAAGGCTTCGCTCGAAACAAAGCTCGCGCCGCGCAGCGTCAAGTCTTGGGCAAGCCTTGAAAGCCTCTTTTTGTCGCGCGAAAAAAGGCAAAGCCGTGCACCGCGCGCCGCCCACAGACGCGCCATCGCCTT
>JABACB010000002.1:50333-58219 GCA_014237925.1 Alphaproteobacteria bacterium | reverse complement strand
AGACGTGCGTCCTTCGTCAGATAGACGCGCCCTCCGACAGCATGCACGAGCGCGTCCAAACTTTCCAGCAGAGCGAAGACGCGCGGGTTGTGTTGAAAATCGAGCGCCAAGGTGTAGCCCTCCTGAGGAAACGACAAGGGAGAAAGCGCGATGCCGCGCCCCATCGTCTTCAACACGGCGAGAAAAGACCCCTGCCCCGTAGCAGCGACACGCTCCAAGATCTCTTCGATGATGCCGTATCCGTCTTGTTTCGGAACAAGGCATTGGTATTGCAAAAACCCTCGCTTGCCGTAAATCCGATTCCAGTGGCGAATGCTGTCGAGCGGATAGAAAAACTTGTCGTAGGCGACGATGCGCTCCACGGGCTTTCGCGCCCGACACCCGTAGTACAAGGCGTTGAAAGCGCGCATCGAGAGGGGGTTCAGCAGAAAGGAGGGGGCGTTGCAAGGAACGGAGACGCCTCTCTTTTCTTCGATGCGCCATCCTGCAGCCTCGGCGTGCTCGGCGAGGAAGAGCACGCCGCGACCCAGCTTTCTGCCTCGCGCAAGACAATCGATCCACGCGACCGAATAGGTCGTCTCGGCATTTCGCTCCAACAGGTCTGTAAGCTCACGAAGGTTGCGCGCACGCTGGCTCGTCTCAAGCATAGAGACGCTCGGCACGCGCTTCATGCGGAGCGTGAGCTCGAGGACAATTCCCAAAAGTCCCATTCCGCCGCAAACGGCGTGAAACAAGTCGGCGTGCTTGCGCCGCGAGCAGGAGACGATCGAGCCATCCGCGAGCATGACGCGCATGTCCCGTATGTGGCGAGCAAAACTTCCTTCCTTGTGATGATTTTTGCCGTGAACATCGCTGGCGACAGCTCCGCCCAGCGTCACATACCTTGTCCCCGGTGAGACGGGCACCGCCCAGCCTCTCGGCAGGAAGACGCGCAGAAGGTCGTCGAGCGCGACACCCGCCAGGCATCGAAGGTCTCCCGTGCTGTCGTCGAATTCGCCGAGCGTGTCGAAGGCGCGCATGTCGAGGATGTTCGGCGCGAGCGCACAATCGCCGTAGCCGCGTCCGCAGCCGCGCACGATCAGACGCTCGCTGCGTGCACGCGCAGAATGTAGCATCGCTCGCAAGGCTTCCTCCGAGACAGGCGAGTCGATCTTTGCTTCCATCGAAGGGTATCGCCCCCATCCCGCTACGCTCACCATTACGGTCTTCTCCGTCTCGCTCGACGCGCGCGTGCGTTGCAGCACCGCGCCTTTGCGCTTACTATAGGCAAAAGGCAGAGAGGGTAGAGAAAATGCTATGCCGACAGCTTTGACACCACGACGCAAACGATCGCGCCCCTTGTCGCTCTCGGTGCTTTCCCTCTTGCGACCCTTGGAATGGAGCAAGGGTGTTTTCGTTTTCTTTCCGGCTCTGTTTTACGATGTTTCCCTCTTCGTGCAGGATCCCGCCTTGTGGGGAGCGGTGCTTGCGAGCTTCGTCTTGTTCTGTCTTGTCGCCTCCAGCGTCTATGTCTTCAACGACCTCTGCGACATCGAATCTGATCGCAAGCATCCGATCAAGCGACACACGCGCCCCCTTGCTTCGGGGGAGATTTTGCCGTCTTGGGGCTGGAGCATTTTTGTCGTTCTGTCGTCTGCCTGCTTCCTGTCGTCGCTCCTCCTCGTGCCTGAGATATTTCCTTTCCTGCTGATCTACTGGCTTTCGATGCTTGCCTACAGCGTAAAGATGAAGCATTGGGTGATCGTCGATCTTTTTGTGATCGCGCTCGGCTTCTGCCTTCGCGTCGAGGCGGGTGCAGCGGCGCTCGATGCTCCCGTCTCCCCGTGGATGCTGGCAACGACTCTGTGCCTCGCGCTCTTCCTTGCCGCCTCCAAACGCCGACAGGAGACGCTAACCAACAAGGCGCGCGCGCGGCGTGTGTTGAGCGTCTATTCCGTTCCTTTGATCGAACGTTATATGACGGTGGCGGCGGTTTGCACGCTGATGTTTTACAGCTTTTTTGCAACCGAGATTCGCCCGAAGATGGGTTATACGATTCCTTTCGTCCTGTTCGGCTTCTTCCGCTACCTTCTTCTGATCGACCGAGCTTCCGACAAGGAATCTTCCAAGGATTCTCCCAAAAATTCTCCTAAGGAATCTCCTAAGGAATCTCCTGCCGAGCTGTTGTTTTCGGACGGGCCTCTTTTGGCATGCGTTGGTGTATGGGCGATCTTGTCGATGGTGTTGCTGTGGCGTTAGCAGGACATCTTTCCGACGAGGACTCTTCTCCCAACACGCGAGAGGAAGAGGTTGTAGCAGCTTTGGACGAGGTCGCGGCGGGCGGAATGATCGTGGTATCCGACGACGCGCACAGAGAGAACGAAGGCGACCTGATCATGGCGGCGCAACACGCGAGCGAGCAGAGCATCGCCTTTTTCGTGCGCTACACCAGCGGCATCGTCACCGTGGCGCTTTCAAGCGCGCGTGCCGCTTTGTTGCGCTGTCCGCCGATGGTTCCCGTCAACGAAGCGCCCTTAGAGACGGCTTTTACCGTCTCGCTGGATGCGCGCGAGGGACTGACGACCGGCATTTCCGCCCAAGAGCGCGCGAGAACGATTCGCGCACTCGCCGATCCTAGTGCAAGGGCGGAGGATTTCGTCCGTCCGGGGCATGTCTTTCCTCTGATCGCAAAGGAGGGCGGCGTGTTAGCGCGCGCGGGACACACGGAGGCGGCTTACGACTTGACGCGACTGGCAGGAACAGAGCCTGTCGGCGTGCTTGCCGAGATCGTCTGCGACGACGGATCGGTTGCCAAGGGGAGGGCGTTGGAAGAATTCGCGCACACGCATCGCCTGAAAAGGCTTTCGATCGAAGCGCTCATTCGCTGGCGACAGCACCATCAACGATAAACGCAAATAGAGGGCAACATTAGGACAAGGGGCAAAACACAAGGTCAAGGCACAAGGTCAAGACACAAGGTCAAGACACAAGACACTTTCGGAAACCCTCCGCAACCGATCGCAACAGACTTGCGTAAAAGTCCTTGTCCTCAGCCAACGATGCTCCCAAAGGATCGATGACGACAACTCGCGTTCCCGATCCCAAAAACCGCTCGCGCACCTCGCGCGGCAACTGCGGCTGAACGACGACACAACGATAGTCTCCGCGACGCAGCTTTTGGCGCACACGCAGCGTATGCCTCATTCCGTCGCGCGTCGTGTTGTGACGCGCAGCAGAAAGCCGTTCCTTGCCGTGAATTGCATAGCGTGCGGTAAAGTAGGCGGTGGCATCGTGCAAGACGAGAAAATCTCCCGATAGCCCGCCTACGATCGCACGCACCTCCCGATCGAGCGCACGCAACGAGAGATCAAGCTTGCGAGCGTTCTTGCGATAGAGCGCAGCCCTGGCACTGTCGCGCTCTGCCAAGGCCTCGGCAAGACGCTCGACAATCACGCGGACATTCTCGATATCGAGCCACACATGCGGATCGATGCCCCCCTTGTGGTGATGCTCTGCTTCGTCTTGCCCTGCTTCGTCATGCTTTTCTTCGTCTTGCTTTTCTTCGTCTTGCTTTTCTTCGTCATGCCCTTCTTCGTCATGCTTTTCTTCGTCTTGCCCTGCTTCGTCTTGCTTTTCTTCGTCATGCCCCTCGCCATTTTCTTGGACTAGGGGGAGGGTTGTGATTCCTTCCAACTCTGTAAGTCGGATGATGCGGCGGGTTGCCTTCTCTTCGACGCTGCTTTCGAAGGCAGCGAAGGATCCTCCGACAAGCACGAGCAGATCGGCGTCATGGAGCAAGCGCGCTTGCGACGGTGTGAGCCTTGCGCCGTGCGGCAAGAGGTTCGGCGCAAGCAACAGCCGCGGCTGTTGTGCACCTTTCGTCAGCGACACGAGCAGCGCATGGACAGGGGCTGCCGTCGAGACGACCTTGAGAGGGCTCGCGCCGTTTGCAAGAAACGGCGACAGAAGAGAAAAAGAAGCTGTCGCCAAAAGAGCTGTAGCCAAAAGGGCTGTAGCCAAAAGAGCTGTAGCCAAAAGAGCTGTAGCAAAGACACGCAATCTTGCGAGAGAGAACATCGGCAGTATCGAGGTTTTGTGTCGAGAGAAGATGTTTGGAAATCATGTCGGAGAAACCACGTTTCGGAGAAACCACGTTTCGGGGAAATCATGTTGTAGAGTAAAATGATGAGCTCGCCAACAGACAAAACGCGCAACAAGACACGCAAGGAGACACGCAAGAAGACACGCCAGAGGCGAGGAAGCATCGCGCCTTCTGTCGCGCCTTCTTCGGAAGTGTTGCTGCGTGCGGAAGACCTTTCTCTCGTGCGCGATGGACGGCATCTTTTGGAGGATGTTTCGATCACATTGCGGCGCGAAGAAATCGTGACCCTTTTAGGTCCGAACGGCGGCGGCAAGACGACCCTTTTGCAAAGCCTGCTGGGGCTCTATCGTGCCTCGCACGGCAGGGTTGTTCGCGCGAAAGGACTTCGTATTGGCTATGTTCCGCAGCGTCTGAATCCCAGCCATCTGATGCCGTTGAGCCTTCGTCGTTTTGCGCATCTCGGCAACGACGCGTCTGTCGCGCGCGTGGAGCGGAGTTTTTCGGAGCTGGGACTGTCGTCCTTGGCGGAGCAGCCGTTGTACGTTCTTTCCGGCGGCGAGTTGCAAAAAGCGATGCTTGCGCGCGCAACGGCGAAGAAGCCCGATTGTCTCGTGTTGGACGAACCCCTCTCAGGCGTCGACGACGCCGGTCGCCAGCGTCTCTACGGCTGGCTGGAGCGCTACAGCCGCGAGAACCGCTGTGCCATTTTGATGGCGTCGCACGACCTGCACCTCGTGATGGCAGCCACCGATCGCGTTCTGTGTCTCGATCGTCGCATCCGCTGCGAGGGCAAGCCGCAGAATGTCGTGCAAAGCAAAGCCTTTGCAAAACTTTTCGGTAGCAATCGCTACGCGCTGTACGCGCATCGACACGATACGAACGAGCGCCCTTAGCGCTCCTAGTTCCCTTAGTACCTCAAGGGTTCCCTCCCCAAGTTTCTCCCAAGTTCTCTTATAGTCCGCGCATGCTCTTCTTGTTGTTCGATCCTTTCCTTGCAAACGCGCTGTGCGCGGCGGTGTTGCTGGCGTGCATGTCCGGTCCTCTTGGCTGCATCACCGTTTGGAAGGGGATGGCGCGATTCGGCGAAACCTTCGCGCATGTCGCTCTGTTCGGTGCGGTGATCGCCGTCTTGGGCGGCATGCTGCCAAGCTTCGGCATGGCGGCGGTCGCGCTCGTGCTGTCGCTGTTGCTGCCGTTGCTTGCAGAGCGCACGCGTCTGCCGATCGACAGCCTCTTGGGAATCTTGGCGCCGGGCAGCGTTGCGCTCGCGCTCGTGCTTACGCAATGGACAGGGCTTGCCATCGACTTCGAAGCGCTGCTGTTCGGAGAGCTGCTGACGACAACTCCCCGCGACCTTGCAACGATCGTCGCAGGAATCACTGCTACGGGCGTGCTGCTGGCTTGTATTTGGCGCGCCGTGCTGCTGGATGTTCTGAGCCGAGACTTGGCGCTTAGCGAAGGGCTTCCCGTGCGTCTCTACGATCTCATGACGACCGCCGCGCTGGGGCTGTTCATCGCCTTAGGCGTTCGAGTGGCAGGCTTGCTGTTGATCAACGCCTTCCTCGTCGTTCCTGCCTCCTGCCTCGTGATGCTTTCGCGCCGTAGCGTCTTTTTGCGCAACCCCGAACGCATGGCGGTGGGTGCGGCCCTTCTCAACATCGTCTGCGTGCTGGTAGGCTTTGTCGTCGCTCTGCTCGCCGATTTGCCTGCAGGAGCGAGCATTTGTGCCGTGTTGTTCCTCGTCTTTTGCACGATGTCGCTCTGCGTGCGCTGACACACAAGGCGGCAAGGCGAGCGAGTTGCACAAAGCGAGTTGCACAAAAGGACGCATGTTGGCTAGAATCAACACAAGCAGAATCGATATCGATACAAGCAGAGTCTCCGCAAGCGGAGGTTGATGCGCAAGAGTTGATGCGCAAGGGTTGATGAGCAAGAGTTGATGAGTAAGAGTTGATGTGCAAGGGTTGATGTGCAAGGGTTGATGAGCAAGAGTGAATGAGCAAGAGAGGAGCCATGTCCGTGTCTGCAGACGAAACGCAGGATGACTCGAAGAGCGAATCGCCTGACTTCTCTTCCTACTCTACAGAGCACTTCGAGGTGTCGCTTGCCTTGAGCGACGAAGATGTCGCGGCGGCGCAAGACTTGCGCTATCGCGTCTTCTACGAGGAGATGTCTGCCGAGCCCACGGCGGAATCGGCGCGTTGCCGCCGAGAAGTGGATGCCTACGACACCGCAGCGGAGCATATCCTTATTCGTGAGCGCAACGGCGGCACATTGGTCGCCTGCTATCGCCTGATGCGCCGTGCGCGTCTGCCAGCAGGCGCGCCCTTCTACAGCGAGAGCGAGTTCGACCTTTCGCGCCTGCAGGCGCATCCCTTAGCGGCGCATTCGCTGGAATTGTCGCGCGCGTGCGTCGCCAAGAGCTTCCGCACGATGCGCGTACCGGCGTTGCTTCTGCACGCCATCGGCTATTATGTCAAGTATCACGACATTCGTATGGTGTTCGGCTGCGGCTCGTTTCCCGGCACCGACCCCGAGGCTTTGGCGATGCCCTTGTCGTGGGTGTGGCATCACCACCTTGCGCCCGAGCCCTTGCGCGGCAAAGCGTTGGAGCATCTGTACGAGCCGATGAACCGCATTGGAAAAGACGACTTGATCGCAAAGAAAGCCCTGCACCTCATGCCGCCGCTCATGAAGGGCTACCTGCGTATGGGATGCTTTGTAGGCGATGGCGCCGTCATCGACCATCGCTTCAAGACGACCGACATCCTGCTGGTGTTTCCGATCAGCGACGATCTCATCGACCGCCGCTACTACCGCCGCTATGTTCCCAAGGACGCTGTTCGCAACACAATCCCAATCCCTTAGGAAACTTACCCTTCAAGTGTTCTGCACAACCGATCAGCGTCTCCTGTCCTCTCTGTACGGCAACGCGCGTTTTCGAATCTCTTGGAGAAGGATTGCAGCAAGAGCGATCTCCGTTGTGTCGTTGCTTGTGGCGAACACGATCGTCTTCCTGCCCTTCGCTCTGCTACATCGTCTTCCGCCCGTAGCGTTGCGGTCGTTTTTTTACAAAATGTATACGCGTGTTTTGGGGATCTCGCTACGCAGACACGGCGCGGCGTTGGAGGCGTCGCATGTGCTCTATGTTTCGAACCATGTCTCTTACATCGACATCGCGGCGCTGATGTCCTTGACGGGCGCACGTTTTGTCTCGCGCGGCGACATTGCAGGCATACCCTTCTTCGGATGGTTGATGAAAAGTTACGGCACCGTGTTCATCCATCGCATCCGCTCTGATGTTCAAGGACAAATCGCTCTCCTGCGTCGCCTTTTGGACGAGGGCAGTCCCCTGCTCTTGTTCGGAGAAGGCACGACCGGCGACGGCAGAGGCGTGTTGCCCGTCAAATCCAGCCTTTTCGCCGCCTTCGAACAGCACTCCACGCACAACCTTACCCTGCAACCCGTCAGCCTACGCTACAGCCTTCTCGACGGAGTGCCTATGGGCACCTACTGGGAGCCCTTGTGCGCTTGGTACGGCAAAATGTCCTTCTTGCCACACCTCTGGGAGGTCTTGAGCCTGCATCGCATCACGATCGATGTCTATGTCCACCCGCCGACCCCCGTTGCACAAATCCAGCCGCAGCGCACAAGCTCGGAGCGCAAAGCCCTAGAACGAAAAAGCCCGGAACGAAAAAGCCCGGAACGAAAAAGCCCGGAACGAAAAGATATAGCGCGTTTCTGCCGAGAGGAAATTCAAAAAGGATGCGCGCAGCTGCGCTACGGCGGGCAGGAAGAGGCAACC
>JABACB010000002.1:49671-50201 GCA_014237925.1 Alphaproteobacteria bacterium | reverse complement strand
TCGTCGCGCATCAGCAGGAGGAAATTTTTTCCCCTCCACTTCTCAAGCGAGGGATAGGTATAGTGGAATTGGCTTGGATCGTAGATCGTTATTTCGGGCGTGAGGTTGCAATCTCCTTCGAGGCATGCGCTGTGCGCCAGCTTCGATGCAATCTGATAGGGTTGCCCTCCGATCGCATGCTGCGGAAAGGAATCGCGTCGGGTCGTTGTGATCGTTTCATAGACCTCGTCCCATCCGTAGATTTGATCGAAGGTGCCTTTCGGCATCCACGCAGCCGAGAGCATCGAGGCTGCGTACAGCGCGACGACAAGGCTGCTCGGCAGCATGGCGAGAAGAACGAGAGGCTTGCGAAATCCTCTCCATCCCGCGCTGCCCAAAGCGACACATCCGATAGCAAACAGCATGGCGGGGAAGACAGCCCAATTGATGTAGACGCCTTTCTTCCACGCGGTGGTAGCGAAGAAGCCCAGCACGCATGCGCTGACGAAAAAAACATAGCGTTGTTGGACAGGCAAGCCGTTCCACCAGCT
>JABACB010000002.1:48274-49526 GCA_014237925.1 Alphaproteobacteria bacterium | reverse complement strand
TGGAAGCTTGCCCATCCGTTTCGATGGTTCCACACCAGGTCGGGCAACAGAGCCAGCAAGACGACGAGCAAGGCGCTCCACGGCGCAAATCTTCGCAACGATCGTCGTGCCTCCGCGTCCCAGAGGACGAAGAGTGCGGAGGCGGCGATCCACAGCGCTGCCGTGTATTTTCCCAGCAACGAGAGCCCCAGCCCCGCGCCTGCGAGCAGCCACCAGCGTGTCCGCCCGTCTTTCAGCGCTCTGACCGTCATCCAGATTCCGAAGAAGGCGAAGGCGGTGCAACCGACGTCGTGCGTCCAAAAAGAGAACAAGCCCCAAAAAATGATCGTGGCAAGCACGAAGACGCTGAAACGTTGCAAGGCCTCGTCTTCGGCTTTCTCGTCCGCTGCCGAACGAAGGTGCGAGCCGTGCGCTGGCAATAGGTCGCAGACGAGCCTCGCTGCACAATAGGTTGCAAAAAGTCCGAACAATCCCGCCGCCAGTCGCATCACCCACGCTTCGTCGCCGAACAGCCACAGAAAGGGAGCGAGAAACCATCCTGTGCCGGGCGCGTTCTCGTAATAGGAGAGTTGCAACTCTTGTCCCCAAAACCAGTAGTAGGCTTCGTCGTGCAACAATCCGTGCGGTAGCATCAGTGCGAAACGAACGATGCCCTGCGCAAGCATGACGCTCCAAAACCATCGTGGTAGAGAAAGCCAGCGCCTTCGCATGAACCTTGCAAAATGCGCCCTGCTCTCTTTCATCGTTTTTGTGCCTCGCCTGATGCGAGTTTTGTTGCCCGTCGCGCCCAGGGAGGATTCGATGCCAACACACGCGCATAGACGGGACAAGAGCGCGCGTGCGCACTGGGAAGGTACCCCGTGCCTGTCAGAAACTCACCTACGATCTCTTTGCCGACAAAACGAAAGGTGCGACGAAAAAGCTGTACCCACGCCTCGCGCTCTAAGGGATGGTTCTCGTCAAGCCATGTCTTGAACGAGCCGTGCATCGATGCGATCTCGCATATTTTTCGGGCGTTGAAAACGGCAGCCTCGATCTTGAGACGATGGCGAACAACGCCCGCATCTTGCAATAGACGAGCGATGTCTCGTGGACCGAAGCGCGCAACATCCTCGACAGAAAACTCGGCATACGCTGCTCTCAGGGTCGCGCGTTTCTTAATCACCGTCAGCCACGAAAGCCCCGCTTGGTTGATTTCCAACAGCAGATACTCGAAGAGACGATCGTCGCTCTCGACAGGAAATCCATGTTC
>JABACB010000002.1:0-47969 GCA_014237925.1 Alphaproteobacteria bacterium | reverse complement strand
GTCGGGGCAGGCAAGATTCCTTCGAACTCGACGAGCGCACCGTCGAGAGCTCGGGGATGCAGGAAGAAGACGGGATTGTCGTGGGCACCGCGTGTGATGCGCGCATCAAGGGCAAAGGGCAGTTTTTTCTGCTGCAGCCTTGCGTGCAAGGTTTCGATGTTTTGCGTCTCGAAACAGATATGATGAATGCCGCCGCGCGGATGGTTGACGAGGAAGGAGGCAAGCGGCGAGCTTTCGCCGAAAGGCTCTAGCAACTCGAGGCGTGTGTTGTCGAGGTCGAAGAAGACGACGCGCACGCCGTGCGCCTCCAGCGTCTGATAGGGCGAGGGAGCACTTTGCAAGACCTCCTGCCATCGCTCTGCCGCCTCCTTCAACGACGGCACGACGACAGCGACATGCCCCAGCCGCAGTGCGCCACGAGAAGCGCGCGAAGGATTTGCTTGCTGTTGCGCTTTTTCCATGGTCATGCTTTGCTAGAGATTCGCCCGTTGCTGCTTGGCATCATTCTGGCATCATTTTGGCATCATTCGTGTTATACGCGCGCGAGTGGCAAACGGGTACACCTTTGTTGTGTCTCTGTGTTTTTTGGGAGAGTTTTTCGATGACGACGATTGTGCTTTTTTTAGTTAGCCTCGTGCTTCTTTCGCAGGCAGCGTCTGCCCACCATGTCTACGGCATCGAGGTCTCGCCCGCCTTCGAACTGTTTCACAGCTTGGCAGAACCCTCCGTCTTCGCCTTGAGCGGAGCATGCCTTGCCGTCTTCTTGACGCGGCGCGCAAAGGGCAGCCCAAAAAGCATCCCAAAGGGCAACCCAAAAAGCAGATTTGGGGGTAGCTTTGGGGCGGGTAGCTTTTGGACAACCTTCGTCTTCGGCGGCACGGCACTCGCTTTCGCACTCGCCTCCGTGCTTGAGGAAGGGGCAGGGTTGTTCCTGCTGTGGGATGCGCTCGCGGGCGTGTCGTTTTTCGCGCTCGTGAAACGCGGGCTGCAGAGGAAGCACGCCGCCAAACACTTCTGAAACACTTCTGCACTTCTGAAACACTTCTGCAAACACTTCTGACGGGGTTTTTCTGACGGATGGATATTTCGAAAATTTCTGCAGGCGAACATCCGCCCGACGACATCTATGTCGTCGTCGAAGTGCCGATGAACGCGGCTCCCGTCAAGTACGAGATGGACAAGGCTTCGGGTGCTCTGTTCGTCGATCGCTTCTTGTCGACCGCGATGTTTTATCCCGCCAACTACGGCTTCGTTCCCCACACCCTCTCCGGCGACGGCGATCCGTGCGACGCGTTGGTGCTGGGACAAATTCCCGTCTTGCCGGGCTCTGTCTTGCGCGCGCGTCCGATCGGAGCGCTCGCGATGGAGGACGAAAGCGGCGAGGATGAAAAAATTCTCTGCGTGCCGCACGAAAAGCTGCACAGCTACTACGAGAACTGCACAAGCCACGAAGACCTTCCTTCGATCGTGCGCGAGCAGATCGTGCATTTCTTCGAACACTACAAAGATTTGGAAAAGAACAAGTGGGTCAAGATGAACGGATGGGAATCCGCCGAGCGTGCGCGCAGCCTGATCGAGGCGGCGTTGAAACGCGCTTCTTGACCCCACACCTCCGCGAAAGTACGCACAACATCGTCGCCTCAAGATCGCGCGCAAAAAAGAGGAGAGCAAAAACAAACGCGAAGAGACGAAAACGCGAAGAAGCGAAATGCGAAGAAGCTTTGAAGCAAAAAGCGAAGAGATGAAACGCGAAGAGACGAAAAGACCAAGGAGTCAAAGACCAAGGAGTTAAAGACGAAGGAGTCGTAGACGATGGCAGGACATTCCAAGTTCAAAAACATCATGTTTCGCAAGGGTGCGCAGGACAAGAAGCGCGCTCGACGCTTTGCCAAGCTCACGCGCGAAATCTCGGTCGCCGTGAAGGCGGGCGGCAGCGACGCTGCCAGCAACCCGCGCCTGCGAACGGCGATGCTAACAGCGCGTGGCGAGAACATGCCGAACGATAATATTGCGCGTGCCATCGCCAAGGCTGCGGGTGACGAGGCGGATGTTCACTACGAGGAGATTCGCTACGAGGGCTACGCAGTAGGCGGCGTTGCCGTGATCGTCGAAGCGCTCACCGACAATCGCAACCGCACGAGCGCACAAGTACGCGCGCTGTTTTCCAAGTTCGGCGGATCTTTGGGCGAACAGGGAACGGTGGCATTTCTTTTCAAACGTTGCGGCGAGATTCGTCTGCCGCGCGAAAAAGCGAGCGAGGAAGATATCTTCGACGCAGCGCTGGAGGCGGGTGCGCAGGAAGTTGTCTCCGAGGCGGAAGAACACAGCGTCGTGTGCGACGCGAACGACCTGCACAAGCTTGCCGCGCACTTGCAACAGTCCTTCGGCGAGATTGCAACTGCGCAGCTGATTTGGCAGCCGCAATCTTCGATTCAGGTCGAAGACAGGCACGCCGACTCTCTGACGAAAATGCTCGAAGCCTTGGAAGAGTGCGAAGATGTACAACAAGTCTGGGCAAACTTCGACATGACGGAAGAAACCTTGGCACGCCTATCCTCTGAAGGGGAGGGGTGAGTCCTCGCTGTCGTGCGCATCCTCGGCATCGACCCAGGTCTGACGGCAACGGGATGGGGCTTGATCGAACGCGAGGGGAACAGCTTGCGCTTTCGAGACTGCGGCACGGTGTGTGTACCGCAGACGCTCCCTCTCTCACAACGTCTTGCACGCCTCTTGGAATGCCTGTCCGGTATCGTCTCTTTATGCTCTCCTGACGAAGTGGCGTTGGAAGCGGTCTTCTTGGGCAACAATCCACGCTCCGCCTTCGCGCTCGGACAGGCGCGCACGGTAGCCCTGCTCGCAACCGTCGGTCGTCCTTGCGTAGAGTATGCACCGCGAACGGTGAAACGCGCCATCAGCACTTCAGGGGCGATCGACAAGCAGCAGACGCGTCTCATGATGGCACGTCTGTTTTCGGAAAGCCGCAAATCACTGGACAAGGCATCCGAGCATGCCATAGACGCTTTGGCAGTCGCGACATGCCATGCCTTGAACCCTGCGAGCAAAAACCTGCAAAAAATCTCCCAAGAAATTTCCCAGAAAATCTCTATAGCAAAACCCACGACAACATCCGCAGCAAAAGAAGAGGCTGCAGCAACGACACGCGAGAGGGTTCTGTGATCGCCTTCTTGGAGGGACGCATAGAGAGCACCGACAGCGAGGGAGCCGTGTTGCTGTGCGGCGGGATCGGATTTCGCCTGCTATGCTCCGCGCTCACGCGCGCACGCTTGCAACAAGGCGAGGAGGCGAGACTTCTCGTCGTGTTGCAAGCACGCGACGGCGACTTCAGGCTCTACGGCTTTTTCGACGCCGACGAACGCGACGCCTTCCGCCTCTTGATCGGAGTGCAAGGCGTCGGCGGAAAACTCGCGCTGGCAGTGCTCTCGCGCTTCGATCGCGGCGCTCTTGCACGCGCGATCGCAGAGGGTGACAAGGCGTCGTTGCAAGCTGTCTCAGGATTGGGAGCGCGCACGGCACAGCGTTTGGTCTCCGAGCTCGAAGGAAAGGTGGATATCCTGCCCGCCGCCTTCGATTCGCGTTTGCCGCGCGACGCTCATCCTTCTGCCCCCCCTTCTTTCGAGCAGAGGCTTTGGCACGATCTCGTCGAGGCGCTGGAATCGCTGGGCTTCGATCGCGCCGAGACGACGCGAACGCTTCAAGCCTTGCGCCGCGAAGAAGAGCCTGCAACCTTGGACGAAGCCTTGCGTAAAGCCTTGCGAAGGCTGCGTCCTTCGTCGCGCCCGCAAAAAAACGAGGCGGATGAGACGGCAGCCTCGCCCTCGCCTGCTCGACGATGACGGACAATCCTGCGCGATCGAGAATTGTTTCGCCCGAACCCGTGGTGCAGGAAGGCGAGCTGTCGTCCGAGCAACCTTCGGCTACGGGAGGCTCGCTGCGCCCGACATGTTTTTCGGACTTTATCGGTCAGGAATCGCTCTGTCGCAACCTTTCGGTGTTCTTGGAATCGGCGCGCCTGCGCGGCGAGCCCCTGGATCACCTTCTTTTGTGCGGTCCTCCGGGTTTGGGCAAGACGACCTTGGCACGCATCGTCGCCGCCGAGATGAACGCGCCCTTTCGCGCCACCTCGGGTCCTGTTGTGACGAAAGCGGGCGATCTCGCGGCTCTGCTGACGGATTGCGAGGCGGGAGAGGTGTTCTTCATCGACGAGATCCATCGCTTGCCGAGCGCGGTCGAAGAGCTGCTGTACGGCGCGATGGAAGACCGAAGCTTGGATATCCTGATCGGCGCAGGAGCAAGCGCACGCTCGGTGCGTCTGTCGCTTGCTCCCTTCACTTTGGTGGGCGCGACGACGCGCCCGGGGTTGATCGCGCGTCCTCTGCGCGAGCGATTCGGCATCCCTTTGGATTTCGTGTTTTACAAGACGCAGGAGCTTGCGGAGATTTTGCGCCGCGCAGCGATGCGGAGCACTCTTGCCATTCCTTTGAGCAAGGAGGGCGCCTTGACGATTGCAGGGCGCAGTCGTGCGACACCGCGCATCGCGTTGCGTCTCTTGCGGCGCATCGTCGACTTTGCCACCGTGGCGCGCATACAAGAGATCGACCGAGGCTGTGCCGAGCAAGCCTTGCAGCGTTTGGGCGTGGACGAGGGCGGTTTGGACAGGCTGGACCGCGACTACCTCGTCCTGCTGGCATCGCGCTTCGGAGGTGGTCCTGCGGGCGTGGAGACATTGGCTGCCGCGCTGTCGCAGGAGAAGGATGTTTTGGAAGAGGTCGTCGAACCTTTCTTGCTGCAACAGGGCTTGCTGGAAAAAACGGCACGAGGACGGCAATTGAGTGCCGCAGGATGGACGCGCTGCGGAATCAAGCGCGTGCGCAAGCATCAAGAAGAGATTTTTCCCGAAAGCCCCTAAGAGAACGCGGAGAGCACACGACAGCGAACGATGAAATTGCCTGATACAAGAAGCACTGCGAACTCAAGGGTGTGGCGGCATTCGGTGCGCGTCTATTACGAGGACACGGACGCGGGAGGTGTCGTCTATTACGCAAACTATCTCAAGTTTGCCGAGCGCGCGCGCAGCGCACTCTTGCGCGAGGCGGGCATGGCGGTCTCGCGCATGGCGTCAAGGCGCGGCATCCTGTTTGTCGTTCAACGCTGCAGCTGCCGTTATGCGCGCGCAGCACACCTCGACGACCTTTTGTCCGTAGAGACCCTCTGTCTCAAGGCGCACGGCGCGCGTTTGGAGCTGTTGCAGAAAATTCTATTGGAAGAAAGCAACACGCTTGCAGCCGAGCTCGAGACAACCCTTGCGATCGTCGATGTGCGAACGCACAAGCCCTGCCGCATGCCTTCCGATGTGGCAGCTTTGTTTGGGGGAGAATAAGATGATTGGGAGACAAGTGTGTTGCGTTGAAAAAACGGGAGACAGAATTCTTAACGACAAAAAAACATTGTCGCGCACATGGGAACAATAGGGGGTGCGGAAAAGACCAACGCGCTCCCTATAGGCAAAACGCTGTAAAGGGCGGGAAGGGTGAAAGAAGGGTGAAATCGGGAAAGGTGAAAGAAGGGTGAAATTGGGAAGGGTGGAAGAAGGGTGAAAGAAGGGTGAAAATAGGGTTTGCGCGTCTCGCGTTCCCACCGATTGCCATACATCAGCCTCACAATTTGCTACACTTGTTCTGTTGCCAGCTTTTAAGACTTCCCTTCCCTCCCCTATGCCCCAAGAATCGTTCGGTTTCGCCTCCCTCCTGCTCTCTGCGCACTGGGTCGTGCAGCTCGTTCTCGCGCTACTCGCCTTCTTCTCGATACTGAGCTGGGCTGTCGCGCTGAAGAAGTATGCCGAGCTGAAAACGACTGTTTTTCTCAACCATCGCTTTTGGCTACGCTTCCATCACGAGGGCTCGATTCTGAAGCTCTCGCAAGAGTTGCGCGAAAGCGACCGCTGTCCCTTGGTGCGCTTGTTCGTCTCTGCGATGGAGGAATGGAAGGTCTCGACTCGCCACCGCCATGCACAGAGACAACCCTTGGAAGAGCGTATCGTACGCATCCTGAGCTTGCGCCTGCTGGAAGAAAACGCGCGCGGCGAACGCCTGTTGCCCATCCTCGCCACGATAGGCTCGAGCGCGCCTTTCATCGGGCTGTTCGGCACGGTGTGGGGAATCATGAACAGCTTCCGTGCGATCTCGGCAACCCAGCAATCGAGCCTCGCCATCGTCGCGCCGGGCATCGCCGAGGCGCTTTTTGCAACCGCGCTCGGACTGGTCGCTGCCATTCCGGCGACGATCTTCTACAACCTGCTGCTCGTGCGCGCGAACCGCATCCACTTGGACTTGGAAGCCTTCGTCGAACAACTGACGATTCGCTTCTCACGCCAGTTCGACGACATGGCAACTTCTGCGCGTTGACTCGGCGCAGGCCACTCACTCTTCGCTTTGCGAACAAGCCCTTTTTGCCTCGCCTTCTTCTTTCATGCCAGCCCCTCTTCCCTCCGCCAGAGCGCTCCGTTTTCGAAGGAAGACGCTGATCGACACCATCAATGTCACACCCTTCATCGATGTGATGCTGGTGTTGCTCGTCGTCTTTATGGTCACCGCACCGCTGTTGAGCGTCGGGCTGGAGGTCGAACTGCCGCAGAGCGACGCCAAACCCCTGCAAGCGCAAGAACAACCCCTCGTGATCTCGATTCGCAAGGACGGCTCGATCTTTCTGCAAGAAACGCGCGTGAAAGAAAAAACGCTCGCCAAACATCTGACGGCGCTTGCGGCGGGCAACACCGACATCGCCATCTATATCCGCGGCGACCGCAGGCTACGCTACGCGCAAGTCTTGCGAATCATGGGACGCATCAACCGCGCAGGGTTCGAGCGCGTCTCGCTCGTCACCGACCGGCTGCGTTAGTCAGAACGCTCCACCCTTCCCTTACCGCTCGCCTTACCGCTCGCCTTACCGCTCGCCTTACCGCTCGCCTTACCGCTCGCCTTGTCGCTCGCTCTTGCCATGAAGGACTTCTTGCTGCGTCCCTTCGACGAACGCAGCATGAACGAAACGCTCGCCTTCTCCGCGTTCGCGCACGCCGTGGTGTTCTTCGCCAGCACGCTCGTCGCGTGGCTCTTGCCGCGCTACATCGAACCCTTCCCTTCGACGCGCGTCGAGGTCGTCTCGGAGGCAGAGCTGCAACAACACCTCGAAGTCTATCGCACGACCGCCAAAGCCGCCGCTCGCCAAACGACGCAGGCGAAACAGCAAGAGCCTCCGAAAGAAGAGCAATCCGCAGAACAGAACAAGCCTGTCCAAAATACTGTTTCGGAGCGCGTCGCCGTCGAATCTTCCAAAACAACCCCGAAGACACAAGAAAAAACGCAAACGGCGACACAAGAACAAAGCGACGCGAAGGAAGAAGAAAAGAACGATTCGATCGACTCTCTGCTCACTTCCTTGGAAAAGCCTTCGGACGAGGAGGCGACATTGGACGAATCGTTGGACGAGGCTTTGGCGGAAACGGAGGTGGCACCTTCTTTTCTGACCTCCGAGTCGATCCTGACGGCTGTCGAGCTGGCTACTTTCCGCCGTCACATCACTCGCTGCTGGAGCCCTCCCGTCGGCGCGCCGGCGCTGGAGAACCTCGTCGTCGATTTGCTGCTGACGATCGACGAACAAGCCTATGTCATCGATGCGCTGGTAATGGATCGCGCGCGCATGGCAAGCGATCCTTTCTTCCGCAGCGCCGCCGAGGCAGCCCTGCGCACGCTCTCGGACAAGGCATGCTCGCCTTTGCGTCTACCCTTGGAAAAGCATGCGTTGTGGAAAAAAACTGTTCTGCGCTTTGACCCGCGCAGTCTGTTCGGAAGCTAGAGAATGAGGGGGCTCGTGTCGCGTCTTCTCTTCTTGTGCGCAAGCCTTCTGTGGCTTGGCGGCGTTCTGTCGCCTGCTGCGGCGCAGCTCCGCATCGACATTCATGACGGAGTTTTCCGCCCGATTCGCCTTGCTGTCACCGACATCGTGCGCGAACGAGCGGGACACACGACGGCAAACCTTGTGCGTAGCGTTTTGGAATCGGATCTGACGCGCTCTGGGCTGGTCGAGATCGTCGAGCGCGATGCTCTTATTCAAACAACTCTTTCTTTGAATGAAACGCCTCCTTTCGCCGTCTTTCGTATTGCGGGTGCAGACGCGCTCGCGTCGCTTTCGCTCCACAAGAAGGGCAGAGTGCTGACGGCGACCTTGCAGATATGGGATGTTGCCCTCGAGCGTCCGCTCGCACGCGAGACGCTGAGCGCGCGTTCGCCGCGCGTGCTTGCGCACAAGGTTGCCGATGCGATCTACAGCCGTCTTACCGGCGAGGAAGGTTATTTCAACAGCCGCATCCTTTATGTCTCGGAGAGAGTGCGCAAGAAGCGGCGCTGGAAGAGGCTGGAGATGATGGACGCAGACGGTGCCAACAAACGCGCGCTCACGCGCAGTCGACGCGTCTTGGTGTTGAACCCGCGTTTTTCGCCCGACGGCAGCAAGGCGGTCTATACGGCGCTTACGCGCGAGCAAAGCTCGATTCGTCTGATCGATCTGACGCGCAAGAATCGCGAGCAAATTCTGCCCTTGGGAAAGGGTCTCGTCTATGCCGCGCGCTTTTCGCCCGACAATCGCAGCATTGTCTATGCGCAGTCCTTGTCGGGCAACAGCGAGATTTTTACCTACAACTTGCAAACACGGCGGAAGCGTCGTCTGACGGTTCATCCTTCGATCGATACTTCGCCCAGTCTTTCTCCGGACGGGGGTTATGTCGTCTTCGTTTCGGATCGCAGCGGCACACCGCAGATCTATGTGATGACGCGGCGCGGCACGCATGTGCAGCGCGTGAGTTTTGACAAGGGATCGTTTTCGACGCCCGTATGGTCGCCGCGCGGCGATCGCATCGCCTTCACGCGGCAACTCTACGGCAGGTTTGGCGTGGGGGTGATGCGTACCGACGGCAGCAATCTGCGCATTCTTGCCGAGGGTTTTCGTGTCGAAGGACCGAGTTGGTCTCCGAACGGCAGAGTGCTGGTGTTTTTCAACAAGCAGCCAACTCCGAAGGGGGCGCAGATGGGAAGGTCGCGTTTGATGACCGTCGATGTGACGGGGCGGTTTTTGCAAGAGTTGTCGACACCGCACAACGCTTACGACCCCAGCTGGTCGCACGCTCAAGAACAACAAGAAGAATAGGCAGTAGAGACGAATGAATGAAAAGTTTAAAAATATTTTGTTTTTAACCTTTTTTATTTTACAACGGTTGCCCACTTCGTTTCATTTTTCGAAGGAGATCTGTTTTTGCCTACGCTTCGAGTCCTTGCGAGATCTCCTAATGGATTTCACACAACCTCTGAACTGATAATAAAATTGGACGACATGTTAAAACCACAAGGGAGAGACGCGACAATTATGGAAAATCGTAGCGACACTTATTTTTCCCAAAAAGTTCGCAATGTTATTGCTCACCGCTATTCTGATTCTTCTCCTATAAGGCAGGGATACTTGGAATACGTTCGGGAAAGAAAAGGGCTGAAAATTACTGAGAAGGGAAGAGCGTTCTTGAAAGCGTCAATTTGAATGGCGAGATTTGTACCCTGGTTTAATCCATCTGAGCTCGGTTTGACCTGATGCTTCTTTGTCCCACACAAACCAAGCATAGGCGGTTGTTCCTCCTCCTTTAGCCTCTACGCCCTTTGGGTAAAAGGTAATTCGCTCGCTGAAAACCCAGACTCGAGCAGGATAGCGTTCTTTGAAAATCTTCTCCGCACGATTCTTTCCTTCCAAAAATGCCAATCTCAGCAGCAAAGCGAATTTTTTTTGCGAAGCTTGTAGCCCACTGTCAACAAAAGCTTCTGCGCTGTTGTAAGGGGGGTTTGTAATGATGTTGGAACATTTGCGACCCGTCAGGGTGAAATCGTGCCCGGGTTCTCCGTAGCCTCTGTCGTACAAATCCGAGCTAAAAATTTTGTTTCCTGTTTTTTCCAGAACTTCCGCCATAGCACCATCTCCGCAAGCGCATTCCCATATATCACCTTCAAAATGTTCGTTGTCGACAAGAGCGTGTGTAGCCCAAGAGGGGGTTGGAAAGAAGTCTGCCCCGCTGATGTCAGCAAACCTTTTGACGGTTGGCTTGAAACCACCGTTTAAGTTGTAAGTTTTGTCCATAACAAACCTCCTTTTATTTCTTCTGCTCCTAGAAGAATCGCATACGCAAAAAAAATCAACCCACTTGTGAATCACAACATCATCAGGCTTATGTGCTTTGATTGAGAGAAACGCAAAACGCGTATGCGTCTTGCGCCATGGGGAGTACGGGGGGACACGCAGTCCCCTCGCAAAAACCCGTAGCGAACGAACGCTCGTCTCCTATTCGCGGGACAACAACAGAAGCCATCTTGTAAAAAGCTACTTGCCGATACAAAAATCGGCAAAAATTCGATCCAACAACGCCTCAAGGTCACGCTTGCCAACAAGACGTTCCATTGCTCCGTGCGCGCTCCGTAGCGCTTCCGCAGAAAGCGCCCAATCCCCCCGCTCCGATGTCTCCTCAGCCAAAGATTTACGCAACTCCTCGATCGCTTGCAGCAAAGCCTCGCTGTGACGCGCGCGCGTAGGCGCAAGAGGAAAAGAAGAAACGCAGGAAGAAACACGCTCTTCCAACATATCCGCCAACGCTTCGAGAAAATCCCCGATGCCCTCCCCCGTGCGCGCTGACACAAGAAACGCACCCGCAGGCAGAGAGAACGCACACCTCGATGCCTCGTCGAGCAAGTCGCTCTTGTTGAAAAGAAGGATGTCGGCTCGTTCCTGCCCGCCGCCGTCTTCCGCAATCCCTGCTTCCGCAATCCCTTCCTCCGCAACCCCTTCCTCCGCAACCGTTTCATGGACGCGCACGACAAGATCCGCCTGCCGCGCGCTCGCTCGCGCACGGCGGATGCCCTCGGCTTCGATAGCGTCCTCCGCCCGACGCAACCCCGCCGTATCCAGCAAATCTACGGGCAGAGACGCTATTTCCGTCCGCACGCGCAAGACATCGCGCGTCGTACCAGGGGTCGCAGCTACGATGGCAACTTCGCTCGAAGCGATGCGGTTTAACAGCGACGACTTGCCCACATTCGGCGCACCCGTGATCGCAACCGAAAGTCCCGTGCGGATGCACCGAGCCTTTTCTGCAAGCGCGAGATGGGCTTCGATCTGCAAAACTAGGCTTTGCAACTCTCCGCTCTGCGGCGAAGACGGCAGATCTTCGTCGGCAAAATCGATGTGAGCCTCGCGCTGGCAGAGCAGAAGGAAAATGCGCTCTTCCCACGCGCCGTAGAGCTGAGCGAGCGCACCTTCGCTCTGCGCGAGCGCCTGCCTGCGCTGCGCCTGCGTCTCGGCAGCGACGAGGTCGACCAATCCTTCGGCTTGTGTGAGCGAGAGCTTTCCCGCAACTAAGGCGCGACGGGTGAACTCGCCGCGTTCGGCTTGTCGCAAGCTCAGCTGCGGATGCGCACGCCAAGCAGCAAGCACGGCTTCGACGACGGCGCGCGAGCCGTGGCAGTGGATTTCCGCCATGTCCTCGCCGGTGTAGCTTTTGGGAGCGTGAAAACGCACCGTCATAGCACGATCGAGCGGCTCGCGGGTGGAAGGGTTCGTAAGCAGACGCGGTAGCAGCAGCGCGTGCGGTTGCAAGCGTCCCTGAAGACATTCGAGCGCACGGAAAGCTTGCTCGCCCGAAACGCGCAACACACAGACACCGGCACGCCCCGTGCCGCTTGCAAGCGCGTAGATGGTGTCGGCGTCACCCGTGGCAGACATCAGACGATCTTTTGTCGTGCCTCGATCGCTGTCGAGAGCGTGCCTTCGTCCATATAGTCGAGCTCGCCGCCCACAGGCACACCGCGCGCCAGCCGCGAGGCCTTGACGCCAAGCCGTGCCAGTCGCGCAGCGATGTAGTGGGCTGTCGTCTGTCCTTCGAGCGTGAGGTTTGTTGCAAGGATGACTTCGCGGATCTCAAATTCTTTGACGCGCTGTTCCAGCTTGGCGAGCCTGAGGTCGTCGGGTCCGACGCCATTCAGCGCCGACAGAACTCCGCCGAGAACATGGTATTGCCCGCGATAGCATGCGCTGCGTTCGAGCGCCCAGAGGTCGGCGATCTGCTCGACGACGCAGAGCAAGCTGCGATCGCGTTTTGTATCGAGACAGAGATTGCACGGCGAGCTTTCGTCCCAGTTGCCGCAGACGCTGCACACGACGAGAGAATGGGCAAGATGGCGTAGGTCTTCGACAAGCGGCAACAGCAGGCTTTCGCGGCGCGCCAGCAAATGTTGGACGACGCGACGCGCCGAACGCGGTCCCAACCCCGGCAGACGCGCGAGCATGCGTGTCACCTTGTCGACCTGCTTCACGGCGCGGTTCCTGCCAGCAGCTCTTCCACGAGTTTCGGCACTTCGTGCGAAGCCTTTCCGTAGCGATGTTTCTGAAACAGAGGAGAGATCTCGGTAGGCTCGATATTGATCTCAAGCGTGCGTGCAGCGCGTGCGTGCGAGACGAACCCCGCCGCGGGATAGACGGCGCCCGCCGTTCCCACCGCGACGAAGAGGCGGCATTGTTCCAAAATCTTGTAGACGAACGGCAGACGATACGGCACTTCGCCGAACCACACGACATCGGGACGCAGACTGCCTACAGCACCGCAAGCTTTGCAGACGCTTTGTGCCGAGAGATCTTCTTCGCAACACACGCGCACAGCGCACAGCGAACAGAGCGAGCTTAGCGTCTCTCCGTGGATATGGACAATGTTGCAAGCAGGGGGATTGCTTCGTGTGTTTTCTTGCAGCGCGGCTTCTTGTTGAAATCTTTGTTGGTGAAGACTTCGGGCTGCGCGTTCGTGAAGGTTGTCGATGTTTTGTGTCACGATCGTGCAAGGGGCTTGCCAGTGTTGTTGCAATCGCGCGAGCGCGAGGTGGGCTTTGTTCGGCTGGATGTTGTTTCCCAGCAGTTCGCGACGGCGCATATTGTAGAACTCTTGGACGAAGGCGGAGTTTTCGCGCCAGCCTTGGACGCTGGCGACTTTTTGCGGGTCGTAGCGTTCCCAAATGCCGCCCTTGTCGCGAAAGGTATCCAGCCCCGATTCGCGCGAGATTCCTGCGCCGCTGAGGATGACAACGGGGGTTGCGTTCATCGTCGGAAGAAGCGGTGTTCCGCTCGGTCGCCTTTGGCGAGCGAGAGGCTTCGAACGCTGCCGGCGGCAAGTTCCAACACGCCAGAAACGGGTTGGGTCGAGCGGATTCTTGCAAGCGACAGCGGCGTCGTTCTTTCGACGATTTGGACAACCTTGCCTTCGCGGTCGAGGAAGATCATATCCAGCGGCAGGTAGGTGTTTTTCATCCACATGACAACCCTCTGCGGCGGGTCGTGCAGGAAGAGCATGCCGTGTTTGGCAGGAAGCGTTGTTCGGAACATGAGTCCACGGCGTTGCTCGGCGGGGGTTGCGGCGATCAAAACCTGGAGCCTATGGCTGATTCCTTGGTGCGTATGCAGGATCAAGGTCTCCCAGCCACTGCCACTGCCGCTACTATTGCCGTTCGTTTCGCCTTCGCTCGCGGCGATTGTGGCGGCGAGCAGGAAGAGAGCCAAAAGCCACGAGAGAGCTCGCCCTCTACAGCGACGCCCCCCGCGATGCTCTTTGCGATGCCCTTTGCGATACCGGGCCGAGCCGCAGAAAGCGTTCGAAACGGCGAGGCTATGCTCTCTACAAGTCATGGAGCAAGCAGTATAGCCTTGTTGCCCTTGTTGCCAAAACGGAGGTTGTTGAGCGGAGGTTGTTGCAAAACTATCTACTACTAGTAGTAGAAGTTAATTTTCATCTCTATTGCAAGTGTTTCTTTTTCTGGCAGAATTCTACCGCATCTTCGAGAAAGGGAGACGCATCCTCGAAGGAGTGCATCATGCAACGCATCGTGCAAAATGGCAAAGGTCGCTTGCAAGGGCGACGGAAGAGGTTCTTGTCGTGTGGCTCGTGTCTGTGCTGCTTGTATCTCGTGTCGGGGCTGGGCTGCCCGACGGGTGCTTGCGCGAAAGCAGGCGCACAGCAACTCAGTGAGACAGGCAGCGCATCCGCAAAAGAAGAAAAGATTTTTCGCTGGACGACGACGGGCAAGGTCTACATACGCTACGGCGGTGTCAGAGCTAGCCGACCGACAAACCTATTTGGCTTCGGACCATACAACCCTGCCGGCGGAGCGATCGATACCTTTTCTGGGGGGATAAAAAAATACACAAGCCGCGAGAGGTATATCGAATTGAGCAACGAACACATCAGGGCTAGCAATGAAGACCAAGGATCAGATAAGCCTTTGTTGATAGCAGCGCAATTGTTAGAAGAATGGGATCAGCAAAAACGACAGCTGTATCGCTCTTACAACACGCCTTCGTTGGAGAAGGGCGATGTTCGCTTGGACCTCTACGAGCTGCTGCTGGGCTTTGAGGCAAGTTCAACCGAGAAGAAAAAGTGGCAGGGCAAAGCGCGCGCGACGCTGGATGTTTTCGAACTGGGAGCGCGATTGTCAAACGGCGACTGGGGCGGAAGGCTTGTCGAGGTGCACGATTTCGATTCTGGCGGCGTGCGCGAAGCCTTTGTCTCGCTTTCCCGCAAAAAGCGAGGCGAGCTGCGCCTCGGCATCACGGAAGGGGTGGCGCGAAGGCTGGACGCAGGCGCGAGCGACATTTCGGCGGGCAACGGGTTCTTCGGCGATCTGTCCAAAACGCCGTGGCACATCCAACAGCTGGGGTGGGAACTGGGAGCGGCTGCCAGCGACAACTTTCCGAAAGTTCAGTATCTTTCGTCCAAATTTTACGGCATTTCCGTCGGCGCAGAATGGTTTTCCAACCTGCGCGCACCCGAAAACAGCCTCAAACCCTTCTCGCGCGACAGCTCCTCTCTATGTCTGCCCAGCCTCTTCTACACCGCCGACAAAAAACTCTTCGAACCCAACCCACCATCTCCAGACAGTCCACTCGCAAACCCGTTCGCACCGCTCGACAACACAGAAGAAAAACCTTTCACGCTATACGACAATACCGAAGGATTCCTAGTCAACGCTATAGGCGACGATTCGGAAAGTATTGACAGTATCGGAAATCTCTATCTACAGACGGATCTTCTTCCTCCTCCTGTAAGCGATGCGCGTTGTTGGCAAGGCTCGGTTGCGGGTGCTTCGTGGCACGAAGACGCGCGCCCTGCGGTCATGGGCGGCAATGTCGCCGTTGCTTACGAAAAAAATTTTTTCAACAAAAAGCTGTCGCTGAAATTTGCCACGCGCTACGGCATCCGTTCTACCGAAGCAAAAGCGATAGAATCCGACGAAGATTTGATCGACATTTTTTCGCAAGGGACACAATTTTTTGACACTGACGACTCCCCCTTGTTGGCGATCAACCGTAAGGCAAACCAGTTGGAACAAGCCGTGGGCTTCAGTACAAGCTTGACTTGGAGGGATTACAGCTTTTTCGGCAACGTCACCTACCAGCTTCCGGGTAGCATCACCTTGGAAAATGTGGGCGGAGAAACCCTTTCGGAAAAAGGCAACGAAAGCATCTTGTGGTCTGTCGGCATCAAATTAGGGCAACGGATTCCGCGCAAGAAAGGGAACGATGCCAAAAATCAGAAGAAAGGAAGACTTTCACTCTCCTTCACGCAAGCCTTCACGAAAGACCCGCGCTACAACGACGGCAAGCAGGAGATGACCTTCTTGCTCAACTTGCAAAGCCTTTATCCGTTCACAAAGAACATCGCGTTGGTCGTCGATTACTGGTACGGCGATGCCGCCGTTTCTGTGCCTTTCTTCGTGACCGCAGTGAAGCTCCGCAACCAAGGCGTTCTTTTCTACGAACGAAAGCTGGTGCCTAACCACGAGTTCGTCGTTGGCATAAAGACGACCTTCTAACTTCCAATCCAGATTCTAAGCGGGTTGCGGCGCGAAGGCTGTCAGCACCTTGAACTTCGTTCCCATCGCTTCATCGTCGATCAAACGTCGCACAATGCTTTGTGCATCCTTGGGCACATCCTTCGGCGCGTCCTTTTGTGCGTCTTTTGGCGTGCCTTTCGATACGGTGTCGCTAACAACGCCTGCGGCGCGCAAGAAGTCGCGCTGGGTTTGCACGCAACACTCCCCTCCTTCGCCCACCGCAGCGGCGAAGATTTTCGACAGAGCGCCGAAATCCACCTCTGCGCTGAGGTCGCACGCGCCGATGTGCGTGAGCGGATCGACCGCCTTGTGCCTGTAGAAAGCCTGCAAGCTTCCGCCACGAGGAGCAAACCGCTGCGCACGATAGCCGTAATCGCAAACAAGGGCTGCGCCGCCGTTCTCGGCAAGCGTGTTTGCCACCGTCGCTGCCAAGAAGAGCGCACGCGGTGACACCTCTACAATACGCTCCTCCTGCACGTCCCCCTCTTGGATACCCCCCTCTTGGATAGGCTCCTCCTGCACGCTCCCCTCTTGGATATTCCCCTCGTCTGACGGCACAAGTGAATCTTGCGAATCTTGCGAATTTTGCCAAAAGCCTCTCGGCACACGGCACGGCTCGCCTTGCACGAAGCGAAGCGCCGCCCCTCCCCTCCGCTCGTCGAGCGCGATACGCCGCACAAAGCTTCTGCCGCCGCTCCACAAGTACTGACGGATAGGCAGCGCGTCGAAGAACTCGTTTGCCAAAAACAACCAGCACCCGCGCGGCACTTCCTCCAGTGTCTCATGAATTCTGAGCTCCCGAACTCCGAAGCGCGAAACAACTTGCGCCAAACGCTCCCGTCCTCCCTCGTTGATCTCGACCACATGTAAGGTCAAGGCGTCGAGACTTTCAGGGGCGAGCTTGCGCACAACCCCCAGCACATCACCCAAAAGCTCTCCGCCGCCTGCCCCCGCCTCGACCAGCATGACCTCGCGCGGACAGCCCAAACGACGCCAGCACGCGACAAGCCACCTTCCTACGACCAGCCCCAAAAGGTTGCCCAGCATCGGTGCTGTGATAAAATCCTCCCCCAAGCGCGCACGACGATAGTAGCCAAATGCTGCGTCCGAAAGACAATGCGCCATGTACTCGTCCAGCGTGAGCGCACCGAAACGGCGCAAACGCGCGATCCACGCGCACTCGCAACGCGAGGCTAAGGACGCTTGAGACAATGCTTGAAGAGAAACTTGTTCGCAAACACGGCACCACAGGATCTACGAACGCAACCCCTCCCCCTCCCGCACTTTCGAGCCCGCTTTCAGCGCGTACGCGAACAGAACTACGCCACACAGAAGAAACAACAGCGAAAGCAACTGCCCCTGCGAAACAAGCCCGAACAACAGTCCCAAGTGCGCGTCGGGCTCGCGGAAAAACTCGACCGTAAAACGCATCGTAGCGTAGCCCATCATGGACAAACCCGTCACTCCGCCTGCAAAACGCAGCAATCGGAACACTCGCGCTGCCAGCACCAACAGCAGAAACAACACGATTCCCTCCAACAGCGCCTCGTAGAGCTGGCTGGGATGACGCGGCAAAGCATCGACATGAGGAAAAATCACCGCCCAAGGCACGGCGGTCGGTCGCCCCCAAAGCTCGCCGTTGGCAAAGTTGGCAAGCCTGCCGAAGAAAAGCGCGCAAGGCGCTGCCAAGCAGATCAAATCCGTAAAGTACCAAACCTTGATGCCGCGACGACGACAATACAGCCACACTCCGACAAACAACCCCATCGCGCCGCCGTGAAAGGACATGCCTCCCTTCCACAAAGCCAGTATGTCCAGCGGGTTGGCGATGAAGTAAAGCGGCTTGTAAAAGAGGACATAGCCCAGCCTGCCTCCCAACAACACTCCCCAGACCCCCCAAGAAAACACTTCAAAAAACTTTTCGTTCTTGAAGGGTTTCTCGCGCCAGGCGTTGAAAAAGCACGCCAGCGAAAGGGTCGCCACAAAACCCAAGAGATAGGAGAGCGCATACCAACGTATCGTCACAGGACCCAGCGAAAGCGCGACAGGATCGATGTTCGGAAACATGTAAGGACCGGAGAATGGAAAAAAGGACACGACATCTCCTCTGCACAACAAGTTTTTCTTGTCAGAGCATCGCACAAATCTTATGCTGATTGTGCCTTCGTCTCTCCGTGTGAGAATTTTTACCCCCTTGCCTGCGTCTTGTCGAGGACGACCTCACCGCATAAAAGTATGATGCGCTCCACTCCATCCGATGCCCCATCCGTTTGTATGGCGGTAGCCTCTGAAGAAACCCCGCTTGAACCGCTTGTCTCCGAGCGTGCGCAGCGCTGCCTCGAGGACTTGGAGCAAAACGCCGTGCGTCCGACGCTCCAACGCCGCGCCATCGTTGCACACATCTTCCAAGGCGGTGCACGACACTTCTCTGCCGAACGCCTGCACGCCGAGCTCGTAGCGAAGCGACGCCGTCTTTCGCTTGCTACCGTCTACAACACGCTGCATTTGCTGACACGCCACCGCTGGCTGAAAGAGATCGTGCTGGGGAAGGGTCAGACCCTCTTCGACAGCAATGTCTCGTTTCACCACCACCTTTACAACATCGAGACGCGAGCGATCGAAGACATCGACGCAGTGTCTGTCGGCGCTCTGCCGCCGCTGCCGTCGGGGCTCAGCTTGGAGCGTGTCGAGGTGGTCGTGTGCGTGCGTCCTTCGAAAAACGCCGCGCACAAAAATAGCGCTTGAAGGGCTCGCGTTCTCGAAGGGCGCAAAGATGTTCGAAAGAACCGTCGAAACAAATCCGCTCGTTCGCCAAAAAAAGCGACCGATCCGTAAAAAAAGAAGCTTCCTGCGGTGCGTGCGTCGTGATGATCGCGCAACGGTTTTGCCGTCGCACGAGAAAGCGCAAACGTTCGAGAATCTCCAACCTCCGCCCAGGGTCGAGCGCGCTGAACGGCTCGTCCAACAGCAGGACACGGCTGTCCTTTTGTAACCACAGCCGTGCCAAGGCGGTCAGTTGCGCCTGTCCGCCGGAAACCTCGTCGGGATAGCGCGCGTGCAAGGCGCTCAGTCCCATCGTCGAGAGCGCCCCTTCGACCTCGCTTCGAACCTCGTGTTGACGAAGCTTCTCGTTGCAAGCCAAAGCGACATTCTCGTAGATCGTCAGGTGCGGAAACAGCACGCGCTGCTGAAACAAACTCGCCGTCGGACGCTGCCGCGAAGGCAACGCGCCTACAGAATGTCCTTCGATCACGATGTCGCCGCCGCAAATGGGATGAAACCCCGCGACGCTTTGCAAAATCGTCGTCTTGCCGCTGCCGCTCTCGCCGATCAGCTGCGCAATCTCGCCGTGCGCAAGAGAAAAGGAAACGCGCCACGCGCGCTCACCACAGACAAAGGACATGTCTCTCACTTCAAGCACTTTGTCCTCTCTCTCGTGCAACGCCTTGAATTGTTTGCGCGAAAAGACGAAAAATCAAAAAGTACAAAAGCACCAACAGAGCGACACAAACGCTCGCTTCCTGCCAGCGATAGCGACCCATCAGAAGGTAGGCAAGATAGGGAAGCGTCCTGAGCTCGTCCCTGCCGAAGAGGGCGACGGCGGAAATATCTCCGAGCGAGATGCAAAACGCGCACGCCAACCCCGCTTTGAGGCTTTTGGCAACGGCGGGCGAATCGATTCTACGCCATCGCCGCCATGGCGAAAGCTTCAGATCGTCCCACAGGTGTGCGCTGTCGCGTGCAAGCGCGAAGAAGGCATCGGCAAAGAAGCGGAGGACGACAGGCAACGCGAGCATGCCATTGACCAGGACAAGGCAGAGGAAGACGAGGGGCAGAGGGAAGGCTTGGTAGAAAGCACTCCTATGCAGGAGCAGGAAGAGGGCTGCGGCGACGACGACAGGGGGAACGGCGAGCAGGGGATAGGTGGCAAGGGCGAGCAAAATCTTCGGCAGAACAGCATTCTTTTTTGCAAACATTCCCTCGCGCACGCTCCACAGCAGGGGCACGGCGACGAGACAGCAGACGAGCGCAGAGCAGGTTCCCAGCGCGAGACTTACCAGCAGGGCTTTGAGGAAGATGGGTTGTATCAGAATCGTGAACCCTTTGAAAATCATCCCCAAAACCATCCCCTGGAAAACTCCTTGTGCAATCCCTTGCACGATGCCCGTAGCGACGACGACGACGGGCAGAAGCAGGATAGCGAGGGTTGCAAGGTCTCCGAACAATCTCAGCGAGCGCGGCAGAAGTTGTCCTGCGAGGTGCGCCAAGACAGGGAGGGGATTCGTAGCAACACGTTCTGCGGGCAAGAGTCTCTGCCATGCTTTGGGCGCGAGCAGGAAGAAGGCGGCGAGGGAAAGGAGGACTTGTAGCAAGGAGAGAAAGGCTGCGCGCGCGGGTTCGAAGTCGAGTCGCACGGCTTCGAAGACGGCGACGGGGAGGGTTGTCGCGCGCGGTCCTCCGCCGAGCATGAGAACGACGGTGAAACTTGTGAGACAGAGCGTGAAGACGAGCGCCGCCAAGCTTCCGAGCGCGGGTTTCAAACAGGGGCACAGAACATGGCGCAGGGTTTTTCCGAACGAGAAATGCAAGTCGGCGGCGAGTTGCAAGGGTGCGCGTCCGACGGCTTGGAGTCGCTGCAGGCAGACGCAGGCGACCAGCGGAGCGTTGTAGAAGACATGGGCTGCGACGATGCCGCCCAGCCCGTAGAGGCTTTCGAAAAGCCGTCTTGAGAAGAGGGCGAGGGTGATCTTGTTGATGGCTCCGTTGTATCCGAACAGATCGACGATGCCGAAGACAACGACGACAGGAGGCAGAACGAAGCAGAGGATGAGAGCATCTTGCAAGAAGCGCATGCTTCTTGTTTTGCCTGCTCTGCAGAGCAGGCTGAGGGCGACGATCACTCCTACAACGAGGCTTGCGAATGTGGAGAGTATCGCCTGTTTGAGGGTAAACAGCGTGACATGACGGAGGTACGGGTCTGCGTATTGCTCTAGAAGTCGTGTCAGTTGCAGCTTCGTTCCTGCGTCGGTTTCCAAGTTTTGCAACATTGCAACGACAAGGCTTGCAAGAACAGCAATTCCTGGCGTTGCCGCTGCCAGGCTCCAAAGCCACCATTTGGGCATGTTTTTGCCCGCGCCTGCAGGGCGGAGTCAGGGTTGTCGGATCGCTCGCCTTACAATCCTGCGTTGCGCCATTCTGCGATCCATGCTTTGCGATTTTGCAACACTGTTCCTGAGGGCATGGTGAGGGTGGGAATGTTTTTCATGCGTTGCCTAATGTCTTCGAAGGCGGCGGGCGGCGGAACATTTTGGTCTTTGCCGAGGACGGGAAACATCCAGTTGCGCGTTGCAACAAGCCTTTGGGCTGCGGGCGAGACGAGAAATCGGAGGAAGTCTTTCGCCAAATCGGGTTGTCGCGTTGTTTTGGCGATGGCGGCGAGTTCGATTTGCACGAATTGTCCTTCTGCGAAGAGCGCGGATCGGTAGTTGGAGTTGTTTTCGACGATCTTGTGATAGGCGGGCGAAGTCGTGTAGCTGAGCACCATATCGGCTTCGCCTTGCAAGAAGAGTCCGTAGGCTTCGCTCCAGCCCTTGGTCGTGTTTTTGACTTTGGACGAAAGAATTTTCCATGCTGCCGCGGCGTTGTTTCCGTAAATCTGTTTGACCCACAACAGCAGTCCGAGTCCTGGCGAGCTGGTGCGCGGGTCTTGAATGATGAGGCTCAGGGGAGTGTTGAGCAGCTCGTCGAAAGACTGCGGCGGCGAGTTGACTCGTGTCGTGTTGTAGACGAAGGCGAACCATCCGAAATCGTACGGCACGAAGAACGAGTCGGTCCAGGGTATGGGCAGATCGAAGAGACGGCTGTAGTCTGTGCCGAGCCCGTGCGGGCGAAAGAATCGTTTCGCTTCTGCGCTCATGTTGTTGTCGAGACCGACGACGAGGTCGGCGGTGCTTTGGTTTCTTTCTATTTTGAGCGCGTTGAGAAGAACTCCGGCGTCCTCAAAAACGCGAAATTCGAGCGAGCATTCGCAGCGCTTTTCGTAGAGCGGGCGCAGAGCTTCACCCAAGCCTCCGTCGGCAACAAACGAGTCGTAGGTATAGACGGTGAGGGTTCTTTCTTGTGCGTGCGACGGCTTGCCTGTCAGCATTGTCAGCGCGAACATTGCAACGACGAGGAACACTGTTGCAGGGCGGAACACGGCTAGGGTTTGGGGTTGGGGTTGGGGTTGGGGTTGGGGTTGGGGTTGGGTTCTTTTCATGATGCTTGTATTGTTTTCGGGATGATGGTTCTGCGATAAGCTTCCAGGCAGTGTTCTCTGCAGTAGGGTCTTGTTTGGAAGGTGAGCTTTTCGCAGAAGTGGAAGTCGGGTTCGTCGGGATGTCCGAAGGGCCACTGGCATTTTCTGAGGACGGGGGGAGGTGGGGAGGGAGTGGTTTTTTTCGCGTCTTTCGCTTTGTTGCCAGATCCGAAACTTTTTGAGAGCCCGAGGCGGTTGGCTTTGCCGATGACAGCGTTGCGCGTCAAGTCGCCGCCGATTTTGTAGGCGATATCACGCGCGCTGATTCCGTCGCGCCAAAGCGTTTTCAGACGGTGGGTGCGCTCAGGAGTCCAATCGTACGGCATGGGAATGTTGTAGCATGGAGGAAAGCAACAAGGGTGGGGTTTTTTGCCTCGATGCCGATGTAAGCCCTACTTTGCCATCCGTTGCAATTTAAGCCTCCCTCCCCTACTCTGCTCCTCATGAAACACGCTACCCTCCCCATCCTCTGCGCCCTCTGCACCCTGCTTGCAACCGCCTGCGCGAACAAATCTCCTGCAACCCAAAACACAGCCAAAAAATCCTGCCCGCAGACCTTCGTAGCCCAACCCTTTGCACAGCTCATCCTCACCGACGAGCTGCGAAATATCCAACACACTCTCTCTTTCGCCAAAGTCGAAGCGCTCTGCAAACAAGACAAAGAACAGGCGACGCTCTTGAAACTCTCGTTCGCCCTTCGGCTCGACAAACCCCTTCCAAACAAAGGACGCAAGAAGGGACACAAGACACGACTGCTGGTACCCCTCTTCGCCGCCCTCACCGAGGACGGCGAAACTCTCGCTTCGCGCCAGTCGCAAACCTTGCTTGCCTCCTTCGACAAAAAAGGACGAGCCAACATCTCGTGGCTCTTATCTCTGCCTCCCGCTCCCCCTTTCGAAAGTGCGACAACCCTCTACTTAGGATTCGAAGGAAACAACCTTCCGCTTCGAACGCTCCTCTCGAAACCCTAACTCCCTTACAAAACAATGAGCATGACGGAATCTTCGCCAACGGAGGAGGTCTCCTGCGAGGAGGTCTCCTGCGAGGAGATCTCCTGCCAAGCTCTCGTCATCGGCGCAGGGCCTGTAGGTCTCTTCGCTGTTTTTGAGCTCGGGCTGCTCGATATCGATTGCTGCCTCGTCGATATCCTGCTCCGCCCGGGCGGACAATGCGCCGAGCTCTACCCCGAAAAGCCCATCTACGACATCCCCGCCCTCCCCACCGTCACAGGACGCGAGCTCGCCGAACGCCTGATGCAACAAATCGCTCCGTTCCAACCCGTCTTCCATCTCGGCGAAACGCTCACCCGCCTCGAAGGCTCGGTAGAACAAGGCTTTCGAGCGCACAGCAGCTCCGGCAAGGTCTTCTGCAGCACTGTCGTCGTCGTCGCTTCAGGCGGCGGAGAGTTTGTCGCAAAAAAGCCCCCCTTGCAAAACCTGTCCGAATTCGAAAATCGCTCCGTCTTCTACGCGGTCAAAGAAAAAAACTTCTTTCGAGACAAATCCGTCGTCGTCGCAGGCGGCGGCGACTCCGCGCTCGACTGGACGCTGGAGCTTTGCACGCTCGCGCGAAAGACAACCCTCCTCCACCGCCGCGCCGAGTTCCGTGCAGCTCCTGCGTCCGTCAACAAGCTCATGACGCTTCAAAAACAGAAGAAGGTCGATCTCGTCATCGCAACCTTGGATGCCATCGAAGGCGCAAACGGACACATCGAACGCTTGCGGCTGCACGACAAGGAAGGAGACAGCTTCGTCCTTGACGATGTGGACGCCTTCCTCCCTTTCTTCGGACTGACCATGCGCCCGGGACCCGTCGCAGAGTTCGGCTTGGGCATGAACGAAGGCGGAATCGAAGTCGATACCGAAGCTTTCGAAACCTCGCGTCGAGGCGTTTTCGCCGTCGGAGACATCTCTCGCTACGCGGGAAAGCTGAAGCTGATCCTCTCAGGATTTCACGAGACCGCCTTGATGGCGCACAAGGCGCACAGCTATGTCTATCCTGACCGCAAGCTGCGTTTCCAGCACACGACTTCCAGCTCAAGCTTGCGCAAAAAATTGACCGCCGCTTGCGCTTGATGCTTTGCATCAACACCTTGTGTTTTTGGCAAAATTTTTAGTGCAATTCCTTCTTGACAGACTCTCTTGCTTACGCTAGACATGACCCTGCCGTGTGTTGCGAAAGCTTACGCACGAAGACTTTCTCTCTCGCGCGTTTTTTCTGTTGTCCTCGTTGCCTTCGATAGGGGTGAAAGGGCGAAGGGGCGAAGGGGCGGAGGCGTGAATACTTGATGTGTTCGAGAGAATGTTATTTCCTAAATTTTGCACTTGAGAAAGAGGAGCACAGATCGTGCATTTGAAAGACCTTAAGACTCTGCAGCCGCAAGAACTTCTTGCGAAGGCGGAAGAGCTCGGCATCGAGAATACGAGCGGCATGCGCAAACAAAAGCTGACCTTTTCGATTCTGCGCCGTCTCGCCGAGAGCGGCACGGCGATCTTCGGCGAGGGCGTCTTGGATGTTCTGCCCGACAGCTTTGGTTACCTGCGTTCTTCGAACGCGAACTACCTCGCCGGTCCTGACGACATCTACATTACACCGCAGCAGATTCGTCGCCACGGGCTGCGCACCGGCGACACCGTCGAGGGCGAGCTGTCCGCTCCGAAGGATGTGGAGCGATACTTCGCGCTATCGAAGATCACGAAAGTCAACGACGCAGAGCCCGAAGACCTTCGCAAGCGCATCAACTTCGACAATCTGACGCCTCTGTATCCCGACAAGAAGCTGGGCTTGGAGATCGAAACGTCGACCGAGAAGACCTACGCCGCGCGGGTGATCGACATCATCGCGCCGATCGGCAAGGGACAACGTGCCTTGATCGTCGCGCCGCCGCGCACGGGAAAGACGGTGATCATGCAAAACATTGCCCATTCGTTGGAGGCCAACCACCCTGAAGTTTATCTGATCGTGCTTTTGATCGACGAACGTCCTGAGGAGGTGACCGACATGCAGCGTTCCGTCAAGGGCGAGGTTGTGAGCTCTACTTTCGACGAGCCCGCCACGCGTCACATTCAGGTGGCCGAGATGGTCATCGAGAAAGCCAAGCGATTGGTCGAGCAGAAAAAAGATGTCGTCATCCTGCTGGATTCGATTACGCGACTTGCGCGCGCCTACAACACCGTCGTTCCCAGCAGCGGCAAAGTGCTGACAGGGGGAGTTGATGCAAACGCGTTGCATCGTCCGAAGCGTTTCTTCGGTGCTGCGCGCAACATCGAGCAGGGCGGGTCGCTGACGATCATCTCGACGGCGTTGGTCGAAACGGGCAGCCGCATGGACGAGGTCATCTTCGAAGAGTTCAAGGGTACGGGAAATTCCGAGATCGTCTTGGACCGAAAGCTTTCCGACAAGCGCACCTTTCCGGCGATCGACGTGTCGCGCTCGGGCACGCGCAAGGAGGAGTTGTTGCTCGAGAAGGACATCTTGTCCAAGGTGTGGATCTTGCGACGCATTCTCGCTCCGATGGGTGCGGTCGATGCGATCGAGTTCTTGCTCAACAAGTTGCGCAGCAGCAAGACAAACAGCGATTTCTTCCAGTCGATGAACAACTGAGCGGCGCGAGCGGCTGTTCTTCTTCCCGTTGTTCTTCTTATTCTTTTCCGAGGGCTGTATCCACGCCCGCTTGGTCGAAGGAGTGCATCTTCGTGTGGCATTCGAGGGCGGCACGCACGACGAGGATAGCGACCGCAGCACCTGAGGCTTCGCCCAGTCGCATGTCCAGTTGCAGAAGGGGGGTGCCGCAGTCCAGCTTTTTGTGGAGGTTGTCTGCTCCTTGTTGTTGCGGCAAGTGGGCGATCAGGCAATTTTCCAGCGCTTGCGGATGCAGCTCTTTGGCAACAGCGGCGGCGGCGCAGCAGGGGTAGCCGTCCAGCAGTACGGGAATACGTTCGGCGCGCGCTTGGAGCAGAGCGCCCGTGATGGCGGCGAGTTCGAAGCCGCCGAGCTCATGCAACACAGACCAAGCGCGTTCGGCGCGCGAAGATACGGAAGGATGATTGTCGTTGAAGCGGCGGACGGATTGTTCGACGACTTCTCTTTTGTGTCGGAGGGTTTGGGGAGAGACACCCGTTCCTGCGCTTGTCCATTCTTGTGCCGATTCACCGCAGGGTGTTTCGCGGCAGTAGAGCGCGGTGAGCATGGCGGCAGCTGAGGTTGTGTTGCCGATTCCCATCTCTCCGACGGCGAGCAAGTTGCAAGGCTGTACGGCGTTGCTGCCTTGTTGGAATGCTTTTGCGCATGTTTGTTCTGACATGGCGGGTTGGTGGAGGAAGTTTTGTGTTGTCGAGGAAAATTTTACGGGGTGTATGGAGAGCGAGCTTTGGGCAAAGTTGCAGAGATGGTTGATCGCGGCACCGTTGTTGCGGAAGGTTGCAACCATTTGTTCGGTAACCGAGGGGGGGTATGCCGAGATGTTTTCTTGGCAGATGCCGTGTTTTCCGGCGAAGACGACCGTATGGATTGTGTCGAGTTTGGGAGGCGATTGTTCTTGCCAAACGGCAAGGTGTTTTGTGATGCGTTCGAGTTTTCCGAGTGAGTGTGCGGGCTTTGTGAGCGATTGTTCGCGGGCGTTTGTTTGGCAAAGGGCGCGTTCTGCGGCGGGGGTTAAGGGGGGAGGATTGGGGGAGAGGAGGGAGTGAGAGAGCATGGGGGAACGGGAGAAAAGAAAGGCAGTAAAGTTGATGCGGAGTGGCGGATAGTACACAACATTGGCAATTTTTGCGGAGGCAAAACAAACGCACGCACCCGCGTGCGTGGGGGAAACGGAAGGCGAAGCCTCCCTGCAAAGCTCGCAAGCGCAACAACACAAAAAATTGCACGCTTTCTATCCGCGAGCGGCACAGCACGAAAGATGTTGTACGCTCGTGCGTTTTCTTCAACAAACGAAAGTCTGTTTTTTTGTACTATTCGCTGCTCTGTACCAATGTTCTCCCGCTTTCCCATGCTCTCCGCGCTTCAATTTTTCACCACCCTCCCCCTCCCCCCTCACAAACCCCATGTCCGCTGGCTTACCCACCACGGCTGGCAGGCAACCCTCGTCGGCATTTTTGTTGGAGTCCTCTCTGCGACAATCGCCCTCGTCGCATCCCCGCTCTTCCCCCCCCTCCTCTGCGCCATTCTCGCTGTCGTCTGTAGCGTTCTCCTCAGCGGTGCACTCCACGAAGACGGGCTCGCCGATACCATCGACAGCCTCGGAACCACCGAAGGAAAACGACTGCGCGTCATGCACGACCCCAACTGCGGAGCCTTCGCCGTCCTCGCCCTCGTCCTTTCGCTCACAACAAGAACAACCGCCCTCGCCTTCCTGTTTGCAGCGGAAAACCTTTTCGTCCCCCTCCTCCTCACGCACGCCGCTGCTCGAAGCGTCTTCCCGCTCTGGTGTCGCTGTCTGAAACCCCATCCCCAAACAAGCCTCGCCCGCCTGCTCAACAACACGACTCCAAACGCCTTCGCCGTCCTCTCCCCGCTGCTTGCAAGCAGCGCGCTCGCCTTTGCTCTCCTTCCTCCGACCCATGCAATGATCTTCCTTGCAACATTTGCTGCTTGCTCGCTGCTGCTGCTGTTGTTCTTCGAACGCAAGTTTGCCTTCCTGTCCGGCGATCTCTGCGGCTTCGGAGAGCAAATTCTTGAATGTTCTCTCCTTCTCTGCCTCTGCAGCTTGCAAAGCATGTAGAATGGCGCAAACTGCATCTTCATCCCTGCTTCTCGCGGGACGTAGCTCAGTCTGGTAGAGTGCCTGCTTTGGGAGCAGGATGCCGCAGGTTCGAATCCTGCCGTCCCGAAAGACCGAAACACAAACATTGGCAAAGGAGAAAAGCCATGAGCAAGCGTTATGTCCACATCGTTCGTCTGTCGAAGGTCGCCACGCAATCGGGACGCGCCTTGACAGACACATGGATCGCTACCTTTCCCAAAACGGAAGGACCTGTGGCAGCAAAGGACGCATGGCAAGCGCTGCCTGACGCTGTCATGGGGTGGCACGGCGGAGGAGAGACGAAGGAGCAGGTGCGTATGACATTTCCCACCCAGGAGACTGCGCGAGCTTGGGCGGAGGCGCAGGGCTTTGTTCCTGTCGTGCAGCCCGAGCAAAAGCGGCGCGTCCGTCCCAAGGCTTACGCTGCGAACTTTGCGCACGACCGACCGACCCCTTGGACGCACTGAGGACACGACGACATCGAGCGTTCGTAGCTCAATGGATAGAGCGACTGCCTTCTAAGCAGTAGGTTGCAGGTTCGAATCCTGCCGAACGCGCGGCGTTCGTTGAGTTAAAGTGTTACATTAAGTTAAATCGAGCTGATGGATTTCGCTCGACGAAAACGCAAGCGAACGCAAAGCAAGCCGAACAAGCCAAGATGAACAAGCCAAACCAAACAAGCCAAGATGAACAAGCTAAGCTGAAAGAATCCCCCGCAAAAAACCGCGCGTGAGCGAAGTGAACCGCGTAGCCTCTTTTTTGCACCAAGCGCGTTTTGCAGAACCGCGCGAATAAGCCTTTCAACCTAGCAAGCTGCTTTGCGACGAAAGGCGCACGATTCTCTTCCCTCTTCTCCCTCCCCCCTCTCTCGCCTAAACTGCCTCCATGCTGCCACCTCCTCCCACTCCCGATGTCGTCGTCATCGGCGGCGGCCACGCCGGTGTAGAAGCCGCGGCTGGTGCGGCACGCTCAGGTGCACAAACCCTGCTTCTCACCCTCGACCCCGACAAGATTGGCGTCATGTCCTGCAACCCCGCCATCGGCGGGCTCGGCAAAGGACATCTCGTGCGCGAAATCGACGCCCTCGACGGAATCATGGGACGCGCCATCGACCAAGCAGGGATTCAATTCCGTATGCTCAACCGAAGCCGCGGTCCCGCCGTACAAGGACCGAGAGCTCAAGCCGACCGAACCCTCTACCTGCAAGCCGTCCAACAACTGCTCTCCGAACAGCCCACCCTCGCCATCCGCCAAGGCGAGGTTGCAAAACTTCTCATCGAAAAAACCTTTGCCCAAGAACGCATCCGCGGTGTCGCAACGCTTGCAGGAGAAGAAATTTCCTGCAGAAGCGTCGTGCTGACAACAGGAACTTTCCTCAACGGCGTCATCCACATCGGAACGACATCGCATCCCGCAGGGCGCATCGGCGAAAAGCCCTCGAACTCCCTCGCGCAATTCTTGAAACAACGAAACTTCCCGCTCGGCAGATTGAAAACAGGAACACCTCCACGCTTGCTGAAAAGCTCTGTCGATTTCTCTCGCCTCGAAGAACAGCATGCGGATAAACATCCCGTCCCCTTCTCCTTCCTGACCGAACGCATCACTGTCGCTCAAGTGCCTTGCCATATCGCCTGGACCAACGCGCGCACGCACGCGCTCATCGAAGAACACCACAAGAGCTCTCCGATCTTCTGCGGCAACATCACCTCGCGCGGTCCGCGCTACTGCCCTTCGATCGAAGACAAGGTCTTCCGCTTCAAGGACAAAAGCCGCCACCAAATCTTCTTGGAGCCCGAAGGACTCGACAGCAACCTGATCTATCCGAACGGCATTTCCACCGCCCTGCCTGAGCGCGTGCAGCGACAATTTGTCCAAAGCGTCGAAGGGCTGGAGCAAGCGACGATCGTCAAGGCGGGTTATGCCATCGAATACGACTATGTCGATCCGCGCTCGCTCTGTCCCTCGTTGGAAACACGCTGCGTGCGTGGCTTGTTCCTGGCGGGACAAATCAACGGCACGACCGGCTACGAAGAAGCCGCCGCGCAAGGAATCGTCGCGGGCATCAACGCTGCCAAGCACAGCGCCAGCCGAAACGCGTCGCTGTTCGTGCCACAACGAACGAAGAGCTACATAGGCGTGATGATCGACGACCTCACGCGCCGCGGCACTGCCGAGCCGTATCGCATGTTCACCTCGCGCGCCGAGTATCGCTTGTCGCTGCGTTCCGACAACGCCGACGAACGCCTGACCCCCTTGGGGATCGAACATGGATGCGTCTCTTCCGTGCGCGCTGTTGCTTATGAGAAAAAAGCCCGCCGTCTTTCCGAGGCGCGTGCGCTTGCAGATAGTCTCAGGGCTTCTCCTTCGGCGCTCGGCTTGCAGGGCATCGAGGTGAAAAAGGACGGGGTTGTGCGCTCCGCCTTGACGCTGCTGGGGCGGGAGGGTTCGTTGGAGTCTGTCTTCTTGTCGCGGCTTCTGTCCTGTTTTCCGCCTCTCGCCCGTTTGACGAGGGAGGACTTGTCGCGGCTTGCCGTCGAATCGCGCTACAAGGGTTATCTTGAGCGTCAAGCGCGTGACATGGCTTTCTACGAGAAAGAACGTTCGATGCTGCTTCCTGCGAGCTTGCGCTACGAGAAGATCGATGGTTTGTCGAACGAGCTTTCCACGAAGCTAGACGAACGGCGTCCTGCCTCGTTGAGCGAAGCGTCGGATATCGAGGGAATGACGCCTGCGGCTCTGCTCGCTCTTTTGCGCTATGTCAAGCGACCTGGCCACACGAGCGACCAAACGAGGGGTCAAACGACCTATCAAGCGACCTGTCAACCGCCTCGCGTCCTTTGAGCCTTCGCGACGAGGGGGATGTTTTGGAGGCGGAGGATTTTTCGCGTTCCGTTGCAAGCATTGTTGAGATCGACACGGAAAAGAAGGCGAAGCTCTGTCTGTATCGAGACTTGTTGTTGCGCTGGAACTCGCGGATGAACTTGATGTCTGCTGGCGATGTTCGAAAGTTTTGGTTTCGTCATTGTTGGGAATCGGTTCAGTTGTTGCGTTTTCTTCCCTCTGGGGGTTGTTCTGTTTGTGATCTTGGCAGCGGTGCGGGCTTTCCGGGTTTTGTGTTGGCGTTGCTGTCGGAGAACAATCGTTTCACCTTGATCGAGAGTCGGCAAAAGAAGGCTTCGTTTTTGCGTCATGTTTCACGTGAAACATGCACAAAAGTCTTGGTGGAAACCGCTCGCGTAGAAGACAAGCCTCGCGCTACCGACATCGTCGTCTCGAGAGCCTTTGCAAGCCTCGACAAAACATTGCAACACCTCAAAGAATGGACAATAGGCGAACAAAACGGCGGACAAAGCCACGCCTTCCGAGCCTTGTTGCTCAAAGGCAGTCGATGGCAACACGAGTTGACACAAGCACGACAATCTTGGACGATACAAGCCTGCGTCGAAGACCTGAAACAGAACAAAGCAAAGTCCTCTCGCGTCGTGCTTAAACTGAAAACATGGTCTCGTGACAGAACAAACTTCCGAACCCTCTGATTCTTCTCCCCTCGAAGGCTCAAAGCAAGAGGCGAGCTGCGTGCTGGCGCTGGCAAATCAAAAAGGAGGGGTCGGCAAAACGACGACCGCGATCAACCTGTCGACAGCCCTGGCGTTGAAAGGATGCTCGGTATTGGTGGTAGACCTAGATTCGCAAGGCAACGCCACAACAGGATTCGGCTTGACGCGACAAGAACCCTCCCTTGCAACAAGCTACGATCTGCTCTGTCGTACGAAAGAGCTGGACGCTTGTCGCAAGGCAACAGCAATTCCGCGATTGGAGATCGTGCCGTCCAGTCTCGATCTTGTCGGCGCCGAAGTCGAGCTTGCGCAACAGGAAGATCGCTTCACGCGTTTGAAAAAAGCGTTGGAACAGAGCGACTCTCGGTTCGATTATGTTTTCATCGATTGCCCGCCGGCATTAGGCTTTTTGACGCTCAATGCCCTGTGCGCTGCCGATGCAATCCTTGTGCCTTTGCAATGCGAATTTTTTGCGCTCGAAGGCTTGAGCCATCTCCTGAAAACCATCGCTCGCGTGCGCACAAAGCTGAATCCGCGCTTGACCATCGAGGGCGTTTTGCTGACGATGTACGATCAACGCAACAACCTCTCCGAGATGATCGTCGAGGACGCTCGCTCGCATTTGGGCGACAAGGTCTACAAAACCTTGATTCCGCGCAATGTGCGCCTTTCGGAAGCACCCTCACACGGCAAACCGGCGCACCTCTACGATTCGCAGTGCGCGGGAAACCTCGCCTACGAGAAGCTTGCGCTCGAAATTCTGACGGCTCGAACCGCGAAAACATCATGAAAGGAAAAGCGCGTAACCTGGGAAGAGGACTCGCTGCTTTGCTCGGCGACGACTTGCAAAACCTCGACACAGCTGTCGCCTCTAGCGCCGCCTCCTCCTTGTCCGCAGCCTCCCTCGACGAGAGCTTTGCTGCCCGCCGTCTGAGAATGCTACCCATCGGCGACCTGATACCAAACCCTCATCAACCACGCAAAACCTTCAACGAGCAAGCCTTGGAAGAATTGAGCGAATCGATCAAGAAGAACGGCATCCTACAACCCTTGATCGTATCGTTCGCCGATTCCCCGAAAGAACAAAATGAGGCAGAGAAAAATGAAACAGAACAAGACGATACGATAGAAAACCGCTTTGTCATCGTCGCAGGCGAACGTCGTTGGCGAGCCGCGCAGCGCGCGGGGCTGCACGAAGTGCCTGTGCTTGTAAAGGAGTTCGACCCCAAGCAACGCTCCGAAGTGGCGATCGTGGAAAACATCCAACGCGAAGACCTCTCTCCGCTCGAACTGGCAGAAGCCTACAAGGACTTAATCGAACGATTCGGATACCGACAGGAAGACTTGGCAAAAACCCTGGGAAAAAATCGTAGCACCATCACCAACAGCATGCGCCTGCTTTCCCTCCCTCAGAGCGTTAGAGAAAAACTGCAGCAAGGCGTTCTGTCCGAAGGACACGCAAGGTTGCTCGTGGGCTTTGACGACGCAGAAAAGATGGCAGAAAGATTCGTCAAGAAAGGTGTCACCGTTCGTGAAGCCGAAAAAATGATACAGAACATCAAAAAAACAGAAAAAATAACGGAAAAAAATGTGAAAACAGAAAAAAATCCTAATATCACAGCCCTAGAACAAGAAATCGAAGAACTCTTAGGGCTAAAAACACAAATCGAACACGGAAAAACAATCTCTGAGGCAGGAAAAATCACCATTTTTTACGACAACACGACACAATTGGAGCCTTTCTTACGCAAAATCCGTCGATCGTAAAATCTCACAATCCATCTTTTCACACGCCTCAAAAAACTACAATGAAAGTTATTTTGTTATGCATACATTAGTATTTCGATCTTCCAGCAAAAAATACACCTTTGACAAAAACCTCCCGCTCGCCCTTGACACGAAAACAACCCAATACCGTCCTTTTTCCCTTAAACAAAAAGGAGAAGCGAGGGATCCATAAAAACAGAAATCCTTGTTTTTAAAAAACCGCCGCAACAATCCATCAAGAAAAGTTTTTGGAATCATGAGAGGAAAAAAATGCCTCGTGTTTTTCTCGTCCCTTGTCGAAAAAACCACCCGCTTGTCCCTGTCTTTTTTTGTCTTTTTTTCCGTTGCGGCAACGATACAAGGCTCTGACGATACCGCGTCCTCCGACAGCCCTTCCAAGCCCCATCGATACGACAACATTAGCAAGAGACCTTTTTTTTGCATCGGGCATTTGTCTTCGCACAATGCTTCGCCAGTGTCGTTCGTTCATCGCGGGACGTTGGAAGGCGCGTCGTTTTCGCAGGAAAAAAGGGGTGAAAGTCATTACGATCGCGGAAAAAGCTTCGCGCGAAGGACTTTCGAACAACAGCGGTATCTCACAAAAAACAAGACGGATGCCTTGCCTGCGACATTGTTGCAGGAAACGCTTTCTGTAAAAAACAACGCGAGGATGAACGATCTTCTCCAATGTCTGCAAATCGTTGCCACTTCGGTAGACCTGCGCTGCCAGTTGCTGTCGAGAAATTCCACCTGCGCCGTCCCTCGCGCTTGGAAAGTGTTCAAGGAGGGTTGCTTTTGTTTTCGTATCCGAAACGAAAATGTCGTGAACGAAGGCATCCGCACTACAAGTATGCACGCGAAGACGAGAAAGAACTGTCAGCGCAAAAGACTTGCCGGAAGCGATCGATCCTGTCAGCGCAACGATACGCATGAAATAAGTCAGTTTTGTTCGAGTCTCGCCGCTGTCGTACGGAGAAATCTTTCTGAAATGTCGGGAGCGACGCCGAACCACTTCTCAAACGAAGCGGCAGCCTGACAAACCAGCATGCCGATGCCGCCCAGCGTCGGAATGTTGGCTTTTCGCGCAAGGTCTAAAAACAACGTCCGCGTCGGGTTGTAGACCAAGTCGTAGGCAAGCTTCTCGGAAAAGCCGCTTTTCACGACCGAGGCGAAATCTGGAAAGTAGCCGTCGCGCAAAGCGATTCCCTTCATGCCTTGTGCGCTGGCATTGACGAAAAGATCGCTTGTCGAAACAAAATCTCTCCTCTCCTGCCATGCAGCTGCCGATTGTAACGCCATGCTCCCTTTTGGATCTTCTGCTTCAAAAGATCGAACTAGGTTACGGGCTTTCTCTTGTGTTCTGTTGACGATCAAAACTTCTTTCGTTCCTAGTTCCTTGAGAGCGACAAGGACAGCCCGAGCCGCTCCTCCCGCTCCCCACAGGCATGCTTTCGCGCATGAGAAGCCAGCCGCACGCTTGCGTAGATCTTGGGCAAAGCCTTGCGCATCGGTGTTGTCGCCTGTCATGCCTGACCCTTCAAACAAAACGCTGTTGACAGCCCCCACCTGCCGCGCCTCGCTGGTCAAACGGTCGCATGCTTTCAAGGCTTCAAGTTTGTGCGGAACGGTGATGTTGGCACCGATCGCTCCTGTCCTAGCGAGCGTTCTCAGCGTTTGTGCCACCTCTCCTTCCGCGACAGGCAACGCCAAATAAACCGCATCGATATCGTGCTCTTCGTACCAGCGATTGTGAATCCGAGGCGAGAGCGAATAACGAACGGGATTGCCGAGCAACGCGCATAAACGCGTGCTGGCAGAGATACGGCTTGTTGCAATCATGGCACAAGAAGGGGTTGTTGCAAGTTCTGCTCTCTGAGGAAGCCTAAGAGTTGCAAAAGGGGCAAGCCTTGTACGACATAGGGGTCCGCCTCAAGCTTGGCAAAAAGGAGAGCGCCTTCTTCTTCGATTCTGTAGCCGCCGACGGAAGAAAGCAGCTGCTCTCCGAATCGTTCGAGATAGGTATCGAGAAAAGTATCGCTGAAGTCGCGCAAAAGAAGACGAGCAGAAGCACAATAGCTCCATACCAGCACGCCGCGAAAAACAACGGCAGCAGCAGAAAAAAGGCGATGTTCTTGAGAGCGAAAAGCTTTGAGATTGCGACGCAATTCTTCGAGCGTCGCTGCTTTGCCGTAAAGCACAGAATTGCAGACGAGCATTTGGTCGCAGCCAATGACATAAAACCTGTTGTTTTCTTGATCTTTCTGTTGTCCTTCCAGTTGTCCTTCGACCTTGAATGCTTTCATCTCTGCGAGCTTGCGCGCTGCAGATTCAAAATCTTGGGACCGAGGATCGTTCACTTCTTGACGAAATGTCTCCAAAAAAGATTCCTCGTCCAAGTCCGCAGGGACGACAGAAAAGCGTAACCCGCAACGTTTGAGCAGTCCTTCGCGCACGACACTGCGAGACGCCAAAATTAGTTCGGAAGCGCTATCAACCGACATGCTTTCTTTCCAAGTCGCGTGCAATCGAAGAGGCTGTCTCTTCGATGGAACGATGGGTGACATCGATCATCCTTACCACACCCAAGGATTGGAAGAATTGCCGCGCTACGGTGATCTCTTCGTGCACGCGTTCAGGATCGACATAGGTGTCGTAATCTTTGCCGCCAATAGCTAGCAAACGGTTTCGGCGCAAAGCCAAAAGATGGTCGCAAGCGCAAGTCAGCCCAAAGAAGACAGGTTTTTCATTGTTGCAGGCAAGCTCTGTAAGCTCCTTAGGAGGAGGAACACCAAGAACAAAAGGCACATTCGCCGCGCGCAGACCACGATTGGCAAGCTGAAAACAGGTGGGGGTCTTCGAAGTGCGAGAAACGCCCAAGAGAACGACATCGGCTTGATCGAGCGTTTTCAATCCGTTGCCGTCGTCGTGCGCTATCGTGAAATGAAGAGCCTCGATGCGACGAAAATAGTTGTCGTCCATTGTGTGCTGCGCGCCGGATTGTTCCAGCGGCGACATCTCAAAAAAACGACTGAAAGATTTCAAGGGACCTTCAAGAACAGAGAAGTAAGGAAGGTCTTGTTCTTCGCAAAAATCTTGCAAACGTTGCGCGAGTTGAAGATTAGCCAAAGAAAACACAACGAGGCCTCGTTCTTTTGTCAGCACAGGCAACACCTTTGCCATACGCGTCTCGTTGTGAATGAGGGGATGGAGATGCTCGATCGTCGAAACAGAAGGAAAAAGAGCAAGACACGCGCGAGAGAGACTTTGAACAGTCTCTCCCGTTGAATCGGAGATGAGATGCAAGCAAAAAGGTACCATAGCAATAAGAGCAAAACCTTCTGACAACAAGGGGAAAAGCTGTGAAAGAAAGGAAAGAAGAAAAATCTTCCTCTTTCTTCCCTTAAAATCACACAGCTTTTCCTCATGAACAAAGACTAATGTAACCCCTAAAACGAAAGAATGTGAAGGGTTCTCCTTACAATCCACAGGCTAATAATAATAAAAATAAAAAATTTAAATTCTTTTAAGTATATTTAAAGCATTGTGAAAACTTTGTTTACCCAAACGCTCGCTAAAGAAAAAACGGGCGTTCCTCCTATATGGATGATGCGACAGGCAGGACGCTATTTGCCTGAGTATCGGTTGTTGCGCAAAAAGTCGCCAAATTTTCTTTCTTTCTGTCTAACGCCTTCTTTAACAGTAGAAGCAGCATTACAACCGATGCGTCGATTTTTTTTTGATGCGGCGATTGTTTTTTCCGATATTTTGCTTGTTCCTTATGCGATGGGGTTGTCGGTTGTTTTTGACGAAAAACAAGGACCTCTTTTATCGCCTGTCGATAAAAAATTTTGTTTTCCAAAAGAAGAGGATGTTTTGGAAAAGTTGCAAGTCGTGGCAGAATCGGTGTCTCTTTTGCGCGAGAAGATGAATGAAGAATCGTTTTCTGAATCTGCTTTGATCGGTTTTTGCGGGGCTCCGTGGACTTTAGCGGCTTACATGGTGGAGGGAAAAGGGAGCAGAGATTTTTTCTTGTTGCGGCGTTTGGCTTTGCAGGAAAAGAGTTTTTTTCAAGATTTGATCGCCTATCTGACTTCGCTTTTGTCCAAGTTCTTGGGCTTGCAAGTGCGGGCGGGTGCGGATATGGTGCAGATTTTTGATACTTGGGCAGGGCTTGCCGATAGCGAGCAATTTCATGAATGGATTGTCGCGCCGACAAAAACGATGGTCGATGCCTTACAAGAAACTTTTGTCATGGGCTTTGCAAGGCAAGCGGGCAACAAGCTTTTCGCCTATGCACACGAGACGGGTTTGGACGGTGTTTCGCTGGATTCAGGATGCGATCTTTTGCTTGCAAACGAGATTTTGCCACGCGATCTTGTTTTGCAGGGTAACCTTGATCCTGTTCGTTTGTTAGTTGGGGGAGAAGGCATGAGAAACGAGGCAAGAAAGATTTGCGAACAATGTCAGCACCGTCCTTTTATTTTCAACTTGGGACACGGTATTTTAAAGGAAACGCCTCCTGAGCATGTCGAACAACTTGTCAAAGTAGTGAGAGAGTTTCGATGAAAAAGTCTTTGAAAAACAAGGAAAAAATCGCTGTTGTTCTTTTCAACTTAGGAGCGCCGAACGATATTTCCTCTGTAAAACCTTTCCTTCGCAATTTGTTTTTTGATCCTGCCATTCTCCGACTGGTTTGGATTGTTCGTCTCCCTCTTGCGTATTTGATTTCGGAATTGCGAACGAAAGCGGCGACGAAGATTTACCGAGCTCTCGGCGGAAGCTCTCCGCTTTTGTCCAACACGGAAAAACAGGCGCGAGCGATCGAAGAAAGGCTGAACGCAATACGGAAAGAAAACATCCGTACTTTTATCGCCATGCGCTACTGGCATCCCATGAGTAAGGAGGTTGTGGAAAAGGTACGCCGATGGTCGCCCGATCGTGTGTTGCTTGCCCCCTTGTATCCACAGTTTTCAAGCTCGACGACCGCTTCGTCGCTGAAGCAGTGGTATCGTTATGCTGCGAAAAAGATTTTTTGCGAAACAAAAGTGTTGTGTTGTTATCCGACCGAGGCGGGTTTTGTCCAAGGCATCTGTCGTTCAGTGGAGGAAAATTTAAAGCGACAAAATATCTTTGAAGGATCGAAGCCCCTGCGAATTTTGTTCTCCGCCCACGGTATTCCGCAGAAGTTTGTCGATCGGGGCGATCCCTATCAGCATCACATCGAACAAACGGTGGCAGCGGTCGTCAGCAAACTCGCTTTGCCGAAGTCTTGCGATTGGCGTCTGTGCTATCAAAGCCGTGTCGGCCCTATGAAATGGCTGCAACCCTACACGGAAGACGAGATTCGTCGAGCAGGAGCAGAACAGCGTCCGATCCTCGTCGTTCCCGTGGCGTTCGTCTCCGAACACTCAGAGACGCTCTACGAGCTGGATCGAGAGTATTTCGATGTTGCCGTCGAAAGCGGCGTGCCTGTCTACCTGCGTGCTCCTGCTGTCGGCACCGACGGCGCGTTCATCGAAGGTTTGGCGCGAGCGATCGACAAGCGACTCGACGATGAATCGCAAGCTGTTGCGAGCGAGGATTCGAGACGCTTTTGTCCGAAAAAATTTACGAATTGTCCCTGCCTCCTTGTCGAATCGACTGACGCAGAACAAAACGCAGTAAGGATAAACTTGTGATCTATAAGCTACTGTTATTTTTGCACATGGCAGGCTTTGTCAGCTGGCTTGCAGGCTTGCTGTACTTGCCGCGCCTGTTCGTCTACCATGTGGGCGCGAGCGAAGAATCGGCAGCGATGCTAGAGGTGATGGAACTTAGGCTACTTAAAATCATCACGACTCCGGCGATGGTGGCGACATGGCTTGCAGGCTTGGGACTGGCAAGCCATGCGGGTGTTTGGATGCAAGGGTGGTTTTTGGCAAAACTGTTGTGTCTTGTGGTCTTGAGCGCTTTTCATGCCTTTTTGGCACGCTGTCGCAAGGATTTTATCGAAGGAGCGAATCGTTTTTCGGCAAGGTTTTTTCGTGTTGCAAACGAAGTTCCGACACTGCTTCTTGTGGCGATCTTGTTTCTTGCGATCTTCAAGCCTTTTTGACGGATCGAGAGGGTTTGCTGTCCAGCAAGGCGAAGGTTTTGACGAGGACAAAGAGGAGGAGAAGTGCGACGGCGAGAAGAGCGTAGAGGATTGTTCCTCCCCAGGCTGTTGCGACGAGCGCGAATCCAAAGGGAGCGATCGTACGCGCGAGACTTGTAAGTGCCTGCAAAATTCCGAAGGTTTCGCCTTGTCGTTCCGCCCTTTGGCTTATCAAGCTTTGCATGGCGGGATTGTGGAAGCTGATGCCGATGGCGATCAAAGTGAGAGCAAGCAGCAAGAGCGCGAGGCTTGTTGCAAAGGCGAGGAAGGCAAGTCCGCTTGCAAGACAGGCGATCCCTAGAAAGACGACGGCTGTTTCTCCCTGCCGTCTTGCGAGCGCACCGACGAGCCCTCCTTGCACGACGATCACGACCAGCGAAGCGTATGTCAGTAGCAGAGCGACTTCTCTGGGTCCGAAAGCCAAGGTCTTCTCCACCCAAAGGGCGAAGGTTCCCTCGAAGCCGTGGAACGAGAGCGAGACTAAAAAATAGACGAGCGCAACGGCAGCAAGCGTCCTCGTTTGAAAAAGGACGAAAACATCGAACCATCCTCTACGGCCTTGTTTTAAACTTCGTTTCAGATTTTTTTGTGCACCATCGTTGGCACTGTTTTTGGGCGAGGTGTTTTGTCGTGAGAAAGTTGTTGCCAGGGCGATTGCGGCGAGCACGACGAAGCATGCTGCAAGAACGGGCGTTTTGGCAGGGATAAGGTTTTCTCCCAGCAGCCATGCGCTGAGGGCGTGTCCTGCGGCGAAGCCCGTTCCGAAGGCTGCGCCTAGCAATCCCAAGCCCCGTGTGCGCTGTCTGCTATCGGTGGTTTGCGCGACCAGCGTTTGGCATGCGATCAGCCACCCTGCGGCGAGTCCCGCCAAGATGCGTGCAGCGTATAGGATGGGGAGGGAAGGCGCGAGGAAAAGGACGGTGTAGGAGAGCAGCGTCAAGAGGGCGCTTGCCAGAAGGACTGTTTTCACACCCCACCTGTCGCACGCCCGTCCCCAGAGCGGGGCGGAGAGGAAGGAGGCAGCGGAGAAAGCAGAAAAGATGCCTCCGACACTTGCGTAAGAGCCGCCGAAGGCAAGAATTTGGAACGGCAAGAAAGGAATAATGAGCGCGAGCGCAAGCACATATAAGAAGGTGGCAAGGCAAGCGAGCAGAAGGGGTTTTGTGTTCATACGGCTGAGAAGAGTTGCTGTCGAATTTTTCGCGCTATATTTTTGCGCTATGTTCTTGCGAAGAGTTTTTCCAAGTCTTTAAGCGAGAAGGCGACCGTCGTCGGTCTGCCGTGGTTGCATTGTGCAGCTTTGGGTTCTCGTTCGATCTTGCGCAAGAGAGCGTTCATTTCTTCTGTCTCCAAGTTTTTGTGCGACCTGACGGCAGCGTGGCAGGCGATGCGCGAGAGAATCTTGTCGACCAGTGCTTGAGACAGAAGACTTTCGGCATCGTTCGCGCTCTCGCGTAGCAGCGCGCAGAGGTCGGTTGTCATTTCCGCTGCGTGCGAAGATTTGAGGATAGCAGGAATTCCTCTGAGCGAGACATTGTCGGCATCGAAAGGCTCGAAGAGGAAGCCGAAGGATTGTGCGTTTCGTTTGAGCTTTTCGTCTTGGGTCTGCAGCAACTCGATTTCAGAGGGCGGAAGGGAAACAATTTCGGGAATCAGAAGATTTTGAACAGCAATGCGACGCTCGGCGTAGTCGCGCTTCAGAGCCTCGAAGAGCAAGCGTTCGTGCGCAGCATGCGCGTCGACGATCGTGATGCCGTCGTGCGTTTGCGCAACGATGTAATTTTTATGGAGACAGGCTTTGGCGATGCCGAGCGGCAGATCGAGCAGATCCTCAAGAACAGCGGCACTTTCTTCAAAGTTCTTTTGCAAACTTTCTTGCAAACCTTCCTGCAGACCCTTTCGCCTCTCTTCTTGCTGATCTTCTTGCTGATCTTCTTGCCGACCTGCCGTCAGCGGCTCTTTTTGTGCCGACTGAGGCGAAGGAGTAGAGGGAGAGAGCGACGAAGGAGGAGAGAATGAAGGAGGAGAGAATGAAGGAGCAGAGAATGAAGAAGGAGAGAGTCGGTCTCTGTTCGAAGAAAGATCGGCAGCCGACGAAGACGTCGAAGTCGAGGGAGAAGGTGGGGGAAGGGGTTGCGTGTCTGCGATGTCTCCCAGCGTCGCAGCGATGTTTTTTTTGTGTCGCGCGTTTTTCTCCAGGGCTGTTTTCACCGATGCCAAGAGGAAAGCTCGAACGGTTTGCGGGTCGCGGAATCGCACCTCTGTTTTGCTGGGATGCACATTGACATCAACTTCGCGCCGCGGCGCCTCCAAGAAGGCGACGAAGAGGGGAAAACGTCTTGCCGGAACAGAGTCGCCGTAAGCGACGCGCACGACGCTGGCAAGCGTTCGGTCTTGTACAGGGCGGCGATTAATGAACAGAAACTGTTTGGCAGAGCGGTTGATGTGGTGCGAAGGAAAGGAGCAAACGGCTTGCAGACGCATGCGTTGCTGTTGTGCAATGACGGGAAAGGCGTTTTCCAAAAAGAGCTTTCCCATGACTTGCGCGATGCGTTCTTGGAAGGCGTTGATGGGGAGAGAGTGGCTGCTTGCGGGCAGGAAGAGCTTTCGTTTTGTGTCGTCGAAGCATTCGAATTGCACATAGGGATTGGCGAGCGCGATGCGCTCTATTTGCGCGAGGACGAGGGTAGTTTCGTAGGAGTCGCTACGGAGGAATCGCAATCGTGCGGGGGTTGCGAAGAAGAGATCTTGCACCTGTATGTCGGTGCCTTGGGATTGGGTAGAGGCTTTGGGTTCGGAGACCTTTCCGGCTTCGACGAAAATTTCGGCGGCGTCTCCCGCCCTCGTGCAGCTTTTGACGAGCGTTCGGCTAACCGAGGTGATGGCGGCGAGAGCTTCGCCGCGGAAGCCGAAGGTGTGAATATCCAGCAAGTCGTTTGTCGGCAGCTTGGAGGTTGCGTGTCGTTCGACGGCGAGCAGCAGGCTTTTCTTGTCCATGCCGCAGCCGTCGTCTTGGACGCGCAACAGCGATTTTCCGCCGTGTCGAATAGAGACGCGAATTTTGGAGGCTTGTGCGTCGAGCGCATTTTCAACAAGCTCCTTGACGGCAGCAGAGGGTCTTTCCAACACTTCGCCGGCGGCGATGCGGTTGATGACTTTCTGCGAAAGACGTCGGATAACGGGTTGTGAGGCAGAATCATGGTCGCGGGCGGAATCGAAGATGGGCTCAGAGGTAGGCTCAGAGGCAGGTTCGCTCGACAGAGATTCCGAGGGTTGTCCTTCGGTTATGCGTGTATGCTCGCGTGTTGTTGCCTCCGACATGGCGGCAGGATCTTGGCAACGAATCTGTTGTGGCGGACAAGCTTAAGGTCAGAGAAGCACAACGCTTGCAACGACGGCGGCAGCAAGGGCAAAACAGAGGACGGCTTGGTAGCGAGGAACGAAGCGGAGCGTTTTCGCTTGTTGCGCGAGGCGAGAAGGCAGTGTTTTGTCGCCGTAGACCATGGGGGAGATGAGGTTGTCTTTTTTGTAGAATTGATTGAATAAGACGACAGCGATGTGAAGGCTGACAAGAACGATGACGACCGTGGCGAGTTGTTTGTGGACGGAGGCAAGGAAGTTGCTGAGGGATTTCGAGACGAGGGGAGCAAGCGGTCCTTCAAAGAGGATATCGTCGTTTGCGAACATGCCAACGACGGGGGTTATGAAGAGAACGGCGAGCAGAGTCAATGTTGCAAGCCCTCCCAATGCGTCGTGTCCTATGTGGGAGCTGTTTTTTTGGAAGAAGGCTTTAAGGCAAGCGAGAACAGCGTTCGGGTAGGGCAGGAAGAATCGAAAGCGCGAGGTTTGTGAGCCTACGAATCCCCACAGGATTCGAAAGAGAACGAGCGTGAGCAGAGACGATCCGAAGACGAGGTGTGCTTGCATTTGTCCTGCTTTAACGGAGGCGACGGCACCAATGAGGCAGAGAAGGAGCGCCCAGTGGAAGGTTCGGGTCGGGAGGTCCCAAATTCGGTGGCGTGACGATGCTGAAGATTTCGTTGCAGGCATGACTTTTCCTCTGCGTTGCTTTGCGGGGGGGCTTTGCGGGAGATCGCTATGCTTGCAAGGTGTTGTTTTTGGGGATTGTTGTCAAGGGGGGAGGATGAGAGGCGGCTTGGCGGGGTTGGTTTGGGTGGGTGACCTTGATGATCGGCTTGATGACGGCGGCAATTAAGTTTTTGTAGAGATTCTTGTTCTTGGCGGTTACGGGACTAAGGTAAAAATGCGGGTAAAAATGCGGGCAAAAACGCGGGCAAAAACGCGGGCAAAAACGCGCCTGAATCCCTCGAAGCCAGAATCGATGCTAAGCGTTAGAGCGCACCGCGAACGCAAGGTTCGATTCGCTGGAACGCGCCATAGAACAAAAAAGGCAGACTTGGTAGTTAGGTGTTGCCTTGTTGTTATTGCTGACGGATCGTATGGAAACTCTTTGATCGGTTTTAGCCGCGTAGTTCCGCCATCGCATAAGTAGGCTCGATGCCCGTCTTCTCCACAAGCGCAGCGAGCTTGCGCGCATCGATCTCTCCCCCTTCGTCCAGCAGCTCCGCGCGATGAATGCCGCCCGCAATCAACACCGACGCTCCACATTTGGCATTGATCGCTCCTCCGATGTCGTTATTCAACGAATCGCCGATCGCCAAAAAATCTCTTGAATCCTTCAGTCCCGCAAGCCGAAAACACGAATAGTAAATGTGCGCGTCAGGCTTGCCGTGAAGCCTTACCCGCCCTCCCCTCTCGGCGTAAGCTTCCGCCACCAACGCCGCGCAAGGATGCAGACGACCGCAAGGCATGGCTACCCACCTGTCTGCGTTCGGACAAATCAACGGCAAGTCTCGCATTCGCGCTCGGTCTAAAAGATCGTGAAAATCTTCGGGCGACTCTCCCTCTTTCAGTCCGGTGATCATCATGCCGTCAGCCTCCTCCAAGTCGTGCGTCGTCTCGCAAGGCAGCCCGTCCAACAACGCCAAGTCTCCGTCGTAGGTTGCAAGAACAAAAAGACGAGGACGCTCAGGCAAGGCACGGTAGAAATCGTCCTGCGGATCTCGAATGTGGTCGCGCATGTCTGCTCCCGAAGTGACGATGTGGTCGTAATGCACGCCTTGCAAAAAGCCTAAATCGTCCAACATCTTTTTTGCAAGATGGCGCGGCTTGCTCGAGTTGGAAAGCGTCACGATGCTCTTGCCTCGCCGTTTGGCGTCGGAGAGTGCGTGCATCGCTCCAGGAAGAGCGTGACAGCCGTCGTGCATCACGCCCCATTGGTCGACGATGAGGGCGGGGAAGGGCTCGGCGATCTCGCCGAGCCGCGTTGCGATCTCCGTCATCGAACCCGTCAGGAGACGGCTTTGCCGACCGCATCTCCGATCGAGGAGAGCTTGTACTGGCGCAGCATGGTCGAGAACTCGAAGCGCATCTGATCGACGAGACGAGGTCCTCGATAGACGAGCCCCGTGTAGAGCTGGACAAGCGACGCGCCGTTGAGAATTTGTCGCATAGCGTCTTGAACGGAAAAGACGCCGCCGCAGCCGACAAGCACGACCTTGCCTTTCGTGTGGCGATACAGCTCGGCGAGCAGACGATCGGTGCCGGACGCAAGCGGTTTTCCGCTGAGCCCGCCCGCCTCGTTGGCATCGGGCGAGCGCAACGCGGTCGTGCGCATGGTCGTCGTGTTGCCCGCGATGATGCCGTCGAAGACACCGTCGATGGCAAGGTCGGCGAGCGCCAAATACTCGTTCGGTAGAAAATCAGGAGAAATTTTCACCAGCAGAGGAATGCGTCGTTTGCCAGGCTCGGCTGCGCGCATGGACTCTACGAGCTTGGCGATTTCTTTCGGTGGCAGAACATCGATAAAGCGTCGAGCGCCGTTGGGACAGGAGACATTGAGCGCGATGTAGTCGACGACAGGCTGCAGAGACTGGAAACACGACACCAACTCCTCGCAACAGGAGGCAGCGTCTTTGTTTTCGGGCTCAGGCGCAATGTTCGCCCCCAGCACAGGGCGAGCGCGCTGATGGACGCTCTCGGCAGACCGTTGCGCACGATTGAAATGACGACGCAAACGTTGCTCGATGCGCTGTAGCCCGTCGTTGGGAAGCGAGAGCTGGTTGACGATCGCTTGGTCTTGTTCAAGGCGAAACATGCGCGGACGTTTCGGATTGCCGCGGCGCGGATTCTTGGTGACCGAGCCGATTTCGATGAAGCCAAACCCCATCTTGCCGAGCGACGAGACGGCGACAGCGTTCTTGTCAAACCCTGCTGCCAAACCAATGGGGTTCGAAAACAGCAAAGACCAAAGGTCTTGCTGAAGACGCGACGAATCGACAACACGCGACGATCGGATAAGACGCGTACCGAAAAGGGCTAGGTCGCGCGCGCGTTCAGGAGGAAGAAAGCCAAGAGCGTGAAACGCCGTATCGACAAGGGTTCTCATGTCAACTTCAAGACGGATTCCCCTCTCGCGCAAGCACGAGTCGACAAGCCAAGATTTTCACACGCCATTCTTGTTTTCTCTCTTCTTATTTTTTCTTGCCGACACACGGATTCGAACCGCGGACCTAGGGTTTACAAAACCCTTGCTCTACCACTGAGCTATGTCGGCTCCTTGAAAGAAGCTTCAAAATTCTGCGGAGAATCGTCAGAAAAAATGCAGAATCTTAACTATGAATCAACTTCCTCTTTCATTCTAGCGGACAAGCATAGTTATCCACATTTTATTTTTGTCTAAAGCTTTCGAGACAATTTTGCAGCAGCAGCGTCGCCGCCTGAGAGTCGAGAGGTTTCTTTCGCTGGATGTTCCTGCCGAAAGTCTCGCGCGCTGCACGCTCGACGAGCGCAGAAGTAAGACGCTCGTCGAACAGCAAAAGAGGATGAGGGTTTTTCGCCAACAACTTTTCGACAAAACGCCGAACCTCCGACGACATGGCGCTCTCCTTGCCCGAGAGCGAAAGCGGCAAGCCTACAACCCAAGCGACTGCATCGCGCTCGGCAAAAAGCCTTTGCAAGAAATCGAGATCGCTCCTCAAGTTCTTGCGCCAAAGCACAGGCAAGGCGACAGCAAGCCTTCGCTCTACCGTGCTCGCCGCAACCCCGATACGCTTCGTCCCGAAGTCGAGCGCAAGCAAGCTGCCGCGCTTCGGCAATCGTGCAAAAAAATCCTCAAGACTCTCGTAGACAAAATGCAGCATCTTAGACAGCCCCTGTGCGCAGCCTCACGAGCAGGCTTGTGTCTCATACGAACGCGGCTCCCTCCGCTTCTCTAGCCCGACCCCTTTGGGCAGGCGCACGCTTGCCGTTCTCAGCTGTCCGCAGGCTGCCATGATGTCGCATCCGCGCGGCTTCCTCAACGGGGCTGCGTAGCCGGCTTTCTGCACAACAGCGGCAAAATCGCGCATGCGCGCAAGGGGCGAACAGCGATAAGGCGCCTCAGGCCAGGGGTTGAAAGGAATCAAATTGACCTTGGCAGGAATGCCGCGAATAAGCCTGACAAGCTCTTGTGCCTGTTGCAGCGAGTCGTTGACACCTTCCAGCATCACATACTCGAAGGTGATGCGCTCGGCGTTCTTCAGGCGCGGATAGGCGCGACAGGCTTGCATCAGCTCGGCGAGCGGATACTTGCGGTTGAGCGGAACGAGCGTGTCGCGCAATTTGTCGTCGCTTGCGTGCAACGAGATCGCAAGCTGGACGCCGAGCCGTTCTCCGACAAGAGGAATGTTCGGCACCACGCCCGCCGTAGAAAGCGTTATCTTTTTGCGCGAAAAACAAAACGCTTCTGCGTCCATCATGATCGTGAGCGCTGCTGCCACCTGCTCGAAGTTGTAGAGGGGCTCTCCCATGCCCATCATGACGATGTTGGAGATCGTTCGCTTGTCGGGTTTCTGCCAATCGTCCAGCGCGTCTCTGGCGCAGGCAACCTGTTGAAGGATTTCGCTCGCGCTCAGATTGCGTACGAAGAGCTGCGTTCCCGTATGGCAAAAGCGGCAGTTCAGCGTGCAGCCCACCTGAGACGACAGACACAACGTTCCTCGGTCTTCTTCAGGAATATAGACGGTCTCCGCGCGCGCGCCGTCGGCGAATTGCAACAGCCACTTCCTCGTGCCGTCGCTCGAAACCTCCTTCGAGACGACGGCAGCACGTGCGATGCAAAATTTTTGATCGAGCTCTTTGCGTAGCGCAAGCGGCAGCGAAGAAAGGTGTTGAAACGAAGTTCCTCCCCGCGCGTACATGTACTGGAAGATCTGTCGGGCGCGATAGGGAGGCTGTTTCAACCCTACGACGAGCTCTAAAAGCTCTTCGCGCGACAGTCCGAACAACCCCTTTTTTTCTGTCAAGAGAGAGGAGTAAGGAGGCGTGATGTCAGTGGCAGGCGATACCAAAAGCTTTGAGCCTCCAATAGCTGTAGGGCAGGGGCGTGAGAAAGCCTGCGACGAGCATGGGCGGCACGCTCCACCATGTTAGTCGG
>JABACB010000029.1 GCA_014237925.1 Alphaproteobacteria bacterium | reverse complement strand
CAGCCGTAGGAGAGCCCATCAACCCCGAAGCTTGGCGATGGTACTACGAGGTCGTAGGCGAAAGCCGCTGTCCGATCATCGACACTTGGTGGCAGACGGAAACGGGCGCTGCCATGATCGCTCCCATCCCGGGGGCGACGAAGATGAAACCTGGCTCCGCCTCGCGTCCCATGTTCGGCATCGAACCCGTGCTGCTCGACGACCAAGGCAAGCTGCTGGAGGGCGCGGCATCGGGAAACTTGTGCATCGCGCGCAGCTGGCCCGGACAAATGCGCACCGTCTACAAGGATCACCGACGCTTCGTCGACACCTATTTCAAAAGCTTCGCGGGTTATTATGCCACCGGCGACGGTGCACGACGCGACGAGGACGGGTTCTACTGGCTCACAGGCAGGGTGGACGATGTCGTCAATGTCTCAGGACACAGGCTGGGAACGGCGGAACTGGAGAGCGCGCTCGTGCTGCATACAAGCGTCGCCGAAGCCGCCGTGATCGGCTTTCCGCACGAACGCAAAGGCGAAGGGCTTTACGCCTATGTGACGCTGATCGCAGGGCAGGAGCCGAGCGACGCCTTGCGGCAAGACTTGATCGATTTGGTGCGGAAAGAGATAGGTCCCTTCGCAGCTCCCGATCAAATCCAATGGGCGCCGGCGTTGCCGAAAACGCGCTCGGGCAAGATCATGCGCCGTATCTTGCGCAAGGTCGCCGTCGACGAATACACCGATCTCGGCGACACCTCGACGCTCGCCGATGCCTCTGTCATCGAGGATCTTGTTCGAGCGCGCAAAAACCTCGCCGCCGCGTGAGCACGCGGCAACCTCCTTCCCACGCGAGGTAGGGATCCCTGTGTCTGCGTTGGTGATCGTCGAGTCTCCCGCCAAAGCGAAGACTGTAGGCAAGTACCTGGGCGCGGGCTACCGCGTGCTTGCCAGCTTCGGACATGTGCGCGACTTGCCCGCCAAGAAGGGCTCGGTCGATACGGACAACGGCTTTGCGATGCAGTGGCAGGAGACGGAGAACGCTCACAAGTCTCTGCCGCCGATCCTGAAGGCGGTCAGCAAGGTCGAGCGCGTCTATTTGGCGACCGACCCCGACCGCGAAGGCGAAGCCATCTCGTGGCACCTGCGCGAGATTCTGAAAGAACGCTTAGGCGCAAGCTTCGCCGCGCTCGAAGTGGCGCGCATCACCTTCCACGAGATCACGAAAGCCGCCATCACCCAATCCTTGGCGGACGCGCGTGCGCAGCTCAACGAGGACTTGGTCGATGCCTATCGAACGCGGCGCGCCTTGGATTACCTCGTCGGCTTCTCTCTCTCGCCGCTGCTGTGGCGCAAGCTGCCGGGGGCACGCTCGGCGGGACGAGTCCAATCGGTCGCGTTGCGCATGATCTGCGAGCGACAGGCTGCGATCGAAGCCTTCGTCGCTCAAGAGTATTGGAGCGTCCAAGTCGAGGCACGATCGCCCAAAGGAAATCTGCTTGCGCGGCTCGTCAAGTACGAAGGGAAAAGACTCGGCAAACTCGCCATCGACAGCAAGGAAAAGGCAGCGTTGATTCGAAAGCATGCGAGCGCCTGTTCCTATGTCACGGTCGGTGTCACGCCGTCGCGCGTGCAGCGGCATCCACAGCCGCCCTTCATCACCTCGACGCTGCAACAGGAAGCCTCGAACAAGCTTGGCTTTTCGCCGGCGCGTACGATGCGCGCAGCCCAAAAGCTCTACGAGGCAGGATCGATCACCTACATGCGTACCGATTCGTTCTCGATGAGCGCACAAGCGATCACCGAAGCACGTACGATGCTCGCCAAGCTCTTCGCCAAAAGTGGCGACAAGGGGGACTATCTGCCTGCCAAGCCTCGGTTCTACAAGACGAAGGCGCGCAACGCGCAAGAGGCGCACGAATCGATCCGCCCGACAAGTTTTGCCAGCAAGCCCGAATCGCTTGCATCGCTGGAGAGCGACCAACGCAAGCTCTACGCTCTGATTTGGCGGCGTGCGCTCGCTTCGCAAATGACGAGCGCACAGATAGACAAACGCACGATCGATCTCGAAGAGGACGGAGGCAAGGAAGGAGGAAATGGCATTGGTTTGCGCGCCTCGCATGCGCATATCGTCTTCGACGGCTTTCTTGCGCTCTACCATGATTCCTCGTACGATTCTTCGGCGGAAGACGAGGCGCCCGACGAAGAAGGAGATTTTCTGCCCGCGTTGTCAGTAGGCGACAAGCTCACGCCTGAGAAGGTTTCAACGGAACGACACGAGACGCAACCTCCGCCTTATTACTCGGAGGCGCGTCTGATCCGCGACCTTGAGCAGGCAGGGATCGGAAGACCTTCGACTTATGCCGCCATTCTCCATGTGCTGAAGCTGCGCGGCTATGTGGCGTTGGACGGGCGCAAGCTCAAGGTGCAAGATTCGGGAAGGCTCGCCACAAGCTTCCTGAGACACAACTTCACAAAATATGTCGACTACGACTTCACCGCAGGGCTAGAAGAAGAACTTGATAAAATAGCAGGCGGCGAAGCTTTGTGGCGCGATGCGCTCGAAGGCTTTTGGCGCGAGTTCCACGCAACATTGAAAAAGGGCGAGGAGCTCTCGCCAGACGAAGTGCGCGCGCAACTGGACGCCGACTGGGCGCAGCTCTACTTTCCGAACGACGAGGAGGGCGTTGCATCCTCGCGTCTCTGTCCTATTTGCAAGGAGGGGCGGCTCGAAATTCATCCGGGCAGGCACGGCGCGTTCATCGGTTGCGCCAACTACCCCGACTGCCGTTTCACGCGCGGGCTTGCCGACGAGGAGGCGCAAGAGGGCTCTGTGCTGGGCGACATCGTCTTTCCTCACGCCTTGGGGGTCTGTCCTGAGACTTCGCTGGGCGTCTATCTCTGCCGTGGGCCTTACGGACTTTATGTTCAGCGCGGCGAAGCGGCGGTGAAGAGCAAGGACGGTCCTGCGAAAAAAACGAAGCCGAAGAAACCCCGACGCACCGCGCTGCCGAAACAGTTCGATCCGAAGACGATCACGCTTGAGGGCGCGTGCGCCTTGCTCTCGCTGCCGCGCGAGGTGGGCGTGCATCCGCAGACGGGCAAGGAGATTAAAGCGGGTGTCGGACGCTTCGGGCCCTACCTTCTGCACGACGGCATTTATTCGGGGCTGGGCGAAGAGGACGATATCATGAGCATCGGTGTCAACCGCTCTGTTGTCGTGATCGCTCAGGGCGGCTCGGACGGACGTTCGATCGGAGAGCATCCTCAGGGTGGCGGGAATGTGATCGTCAAAAAGGGACGTTTCGGCTACTACCTGCGCTTTGACGGCATCAACGCCTCGCTGCCGCGAAGGCTGGACCCTGAGACGGTGTCGCTGGAGGAAGCGATCGAGGTGTTGGCGAAAAAGCGCATGCGCCTCGAAAAAACTTCGCAGAACAACGACGAGGACGCAGCGAAACCCAAAACGGCGCGTACGGTCAAGCGTACGGCGGAACGCAGCGTCAAGCGTACGATTCGAACATTGACAAAAAAGCGTACAACGAAGAAGGAAATCTAGTGGCTCGGTGGCAGCGGCACGCAGGCGCACGCAGGCGCACGCAAAAGCTGCGGGCAGGGCTGACGGAGGGATCGATCGTCTATGGCGAAATCGTCGAGACGGAGCGCGTTCTGACCGAGACGAGCCAAAACAAAAATCGCGCGCCGACGAGGCTGTCCTTGCGGCTGGCGGAGCGCGGAAGATTATGCTTTTTTCCCGTTGAAACAACCCGCGATGTACGGGCGGGCGAGGTTGTGCAGGCGCGGTTGCTCAAGAAGGGCGAAGTCTTTTACGCGCAGGCGCTGAAGTCGTTAGGACATTTCGACGGAAATGTATCGTTCTTGAGCGCGCTGAGTTTGCAACAGCTCTCGGTGAGAATAGAATTTCCGTCCGATGTTCTCTCGGAAGCCGCGTCGCTGGAGGGTTATGTCTATGCGGGAGAACGCGAGGATATGCGTACGCTTGATTTCGTGACGATCGACGGCGAGCAGGCGCGCGACTTCGACGACGCAGTGCATGCAGAGGAACACGAGCAGGGCGGATGGCTGGTGCGCGTTGCAATTGCGGATGTCGCGCATTATGTGCGGTGCGGCTCGCGCTTGGACGAGGAGGCGCGTTTGCGTGGCAACTCGCGCTATTTGGCGGACAGGGTGGTGCCGATGCTGCCGCCTCGGCTTTCCGAGGACTTGTGTTCGTTGCGTGCGGGCGAAGATCGTCCGTGCGTGATGGCGGAGATGGCGGTCGATGCTTGCGGCAGATTGCTCCACACTCGCCTCGCGCGTGTGGCGATGCGGGTGCGTACGCGTCTGACCTACGGGGGGGTGCAGGAGATTCTCGACAAGCACGGGTGCTACGAAGAAACGCAAGAAGAGACGCGAGGAAATACGCGAGGAAATACGCGAGGAAATACGCGAGGAAATACGCAAGGAGAGGCACAAGAGGAGACGCGCGGAGAGACGGAGCAGGCGGTGCTGCGTCTGTATGGCGCGTGGCGTGCCTTGGCGCGGGGTCGTCGTGAGCGCGGAGCGTTGGATATCGTGCGCGAGGAGCATGGCGTGCGCTTGGAGCGAGACGACAAGGGAGCTTTGCAGGGGGCTTTGCGCTGCGTGGGCGTTTCGGCTTCGATGGCGAGCACGGCGCATCGGCTCATCGAGGATACGATGATCTTGGCGAATGTCGCGGTGGCAGAGCATGGATCGAAGGCGGGCGCAGACTTTGTTGTGCGTGCGCACGAGCCGCCGAGCTTGGAGAAGTGGCAGGGCTTGGAGAGGGATTTGGCGGTGTTGGGCTTGTCCTCTCTGCTGGAGGTGGATGGCGGACGAGCGAAAGCGGGTGAAGCGGAGGGATTACGCTCGCGGCTACGCTCCGTGTTGGCGGGAGTTGCAAGGCGAGAGGGACATGTCTCTTTTTCAGCGAGCGAAGCAATCTTGCGCGCGCAGTCGCAAGCGCGTTATGTGCGGGGGGGCGAGGGGAGCGGGAAAGGAGGCGGGGAGCATTTTGCCTTGGCGTTGGGTTGTTATTGTCATTTCACCTCGCCGATCAGGCGTTATGCGGATTTGTGCGTGCATCGGGCTTTGCTGGAGCTGCTGGGTTTGGAGGCTAGCGTGCCTTCTTTGCCTTCTGTGTCCTCTGTGTCCTCTTCGCTGTGCGAGGGTCTTGTCGAGAACGAGCGTTCTGCAATTTTGTTGGAACGGCTTGTTTTCCAGCGCACGGTCTGCGCTTGTTTGGATGCGCGCGAGGAAGGGAGGAGGGAGGTTTTCGATGGGCTTGTCATCAAGGTCATGGGGTTCGGCTTTTTCGTGCGTTTGACGCGCTGGGGAATCGAGGGCGTCGTGATGCGGGGGGCTTTCGTGAGGTATCGCTATCGTCGCGCGCGCGAGGAGGTGGAGGTGGAGGGAGTTCGCCTTGCCTTCGGAAGTCGCGTGCGCGTGCGCGTCAAGGAGAGCGACGCGGTTTCGGGACGTTTGGAACTAGAGTTGGAATCGTCGCTTTCATCATCGTCTGCGTCGTCGTTGCCTGCGGAGGCGTGTTAAAACAAGACAGGCTCGCATTGCTGCGAGCCTGTCTGTTTTTCTGAAATGCCTTAGTTGTTACGAGAGCAAGCGCAAGAGTTGCTGCTCGGATTCGGCGTTGGAGGCGAGTGCTCCGATGCCGATTTGGTTTCGGGTTCTGAGCGTTGTGAGGATCGCCGCTTCTTGGTTGACATCGGCAAGGACGATTTTGTCTCTGCCGACGGTGAGGTCGTTGCTGTAGCCGATGCCGAAGGACAGCCTTTCTTGCAACAGCGCGACATTGCTACCGAAGAGGCCTTCGAGCGTCTCCAAGCGATCCTTGGCGAGATCGAGCGCAAAGCGAATTTCATCGAGCACCCCGCTGTTGGTGGCATCGATGGCACTGAAGCCTCCCACCTCTGCTGTGGTAGCTGTTCCCGTAACGCCGCTGGTTGCAGTAGCCCCAATCTCGAGACTATCGACCCCCGTGATGGAATAGCTGCCGTCACCGTTGTCAACGACCACGGAGCTGGTGTCCACCGTGAAGGCGACCCTGTCTACATTTCTGTAGGTTAGAGGACCGGTAGGAGCAGTGGTGGCAGCCGCAGCATTGATAGTTCTGTCCGTGCCCCCTATTACGCTCAGAGTAGCTCCAGGGTCAAACACGATGTCGCCGTTGGTAGCGGTCGCCAAAGGATCGCTAGTTGCTCTCACATCGCCGCGGACCACGATCGTGGGAGGAGAAGCACCAACAACCGCATCCAGATCCAGCTGCACGGATCTAAAATTAAACAACCCGTTGGGGTTGATGACATCTCTACCGAACAGGTTGCCTTTTTCGAGCGTGTAGGCACCGGAGGCGAACAGGTTGCGCCCTTGGAGGACCAATCTATCGTTGTTGCGGTCGCTAAAGCGCACCGTAAATCTACGGTTCTCATCGATCAACAGGTTCAAGCCGCCGTACTCGAGCGAGTTCGTGGTCTCGAAAAAGTTTCTCAGCACCTCTCGGAAGTCATCCGTGATGCTCGCACGCGTCTGTTGCGCCTGCGCCGTACTTTCCAAGTTGGCTTCGACGCGCAGGATGTGACCGCGCGCGATGTCGATCAAGTTCTGCAAATTTTGCGTGCCTCCGACAAAGGTCTGCAAGGCCGAGAGTGCTTGGTCAACCTGCTCGCCGCGCTCGGCAATGTCGGAAATACGGTTCGAAAGCGCACGCGCCTGAAAGAACTGCGTTGCGCCGTCGGTCACATCGACGATCTTTCGTCCGAACGAAAGGCGTCGTTGCGATATCGCAGAATCGCGATCGATTTGCTGCAGCGAGAAAAGGGTCGTGCGCTGCGCACGGTTCAGGGCAATATCGTCTGCCATGGGAATGTCCTCCTTCTGGACCTGTTCGTTAGGCTACAGAACACGATCGGCACGATTCAACACCAAGGATATTCCCCAAGCATCTCCCATTAGTAGGGATCAGCCCAGCCCTTAGCTTCTACAAGATGCCCGCCTTCTGCGGCTTTCAACCCCAAGGTTCTCCTTGGATGCTGACATCATGAGGCTTTCTGCCCCCCTTGTCAACAAAAAAATGCAAAAAACATCAACTTTTCGTGAGGACAAAAAACCTTGAAAAACAAGGCAAACAGCAAAAATTTCTCGTCGTATCGCTCGACGATGGAAAAAATCTTGAAAAAATCTACCCTTATTGCAACAGACGCAAGAGCTGTCCGTGGCGCTCGTCGAGTAGCGCGAGCGAAGAGACCGCAAGCGCGTTGCGCGTCTGCAGCAGCGACAAGGTGACCGCCTCCTCGTTGACATCGACCCTCGTCAGCGCCTGCCTGCCCGCCTCCAGTTTTCCGGAGAAAACGATGGTGAAAGCCTCGCGCGTCCGCAAGATGGTGAGATTGCTTGCAAAATACTGTTCGTGCACTTCCAGCCTGTCGGTCGCGCGGTCGATGTTTTCTGTGATCGCCTCGAAGAAGGCTTCGGCTCTGCCGCCCAGCGCTTCGTATTGCAAGAGGGAGGAAAAGCCGTTGAACGAAAAATCTAGCGTAGCCCCTGGATTGAGCGGATCAGGATAGGGCTGAACATTGAGAAAGTTCGACAAGACGAGCCTGTTGCCCGTCAAGGAAAAGACCTCGGCATCCGCGCCCGTTCTTACGCCGTTGACCGAGAAGATTCCGCCCGTTTCGAAATCGGTCGTGATCGTAAACAAGCTCCGCCCCGGCACTCTCAACAGCTGCTCTCTGTCCTCGCTGTAGCGCACGAGCAGACGCTGCTCGGTCGATGTGAGCAGGTTCAACTCCAAATACTCTGTATCCTCCGCGGCAAGGATGAGGTTGTTGAAGGTGTTCAGAAAGGCATCTGTACCCTGCTTCAACTCGTCGGCCACCGTCCCCGCTGAGGCGGCGCGTAGCGTGATTAAGGCATCGGCAGCAAAGCCCTTGGCGAGGCGCAAGTACTCCTGTAGCGAGGCGATTCCGCCGACCGTCGTATCCAGCGCTTCGATGCCCTGTTCGATCTCGTTTTGGCGAGCCTTCAGGATGCCGACCGTCTCGCCCAGCTGCTCGGCGATGAAATAGTCCGAAACCCCGTCGGCGGGCGAATGCAAACGTTGCCGCGAAACAAGCCGCCTGTCCGTGCGCGCCGTAAAACGCTCTATCTGCTGCAAGGCATGAAGCCCCTGGCGCTGGTCGAACGAAAGCTGGACTTTACCGACCATATCTCTGAGGTCTCCTGTGTTTCCATGCTCGGCTTCTGCCGAAAGCGCGGACGCGCGTCTTGTTCTACCGATACCTATGCAAAACTCGTGCCAGCGAGGCATTGTAGCGTCTGCCGAAAAGAAGGCAATGGACAAGAAGAGGATAGAGCGCATAGAGATCGTCGCACAGACGCTCCTCCTCGCGCGAGAGAAGACTGCCCGCTGCTTCGCGGTAAGCGCTGAAGAAATCGTCGCACAACGCAGGAAAAAGCCGCAGCATGGCGCAATCGACCTGCGGGTCGCCGTAGTAGAGGGCGGGGTCGATCAGCGCCGCAAGGCGACCGTTCGAAAAAAGCATGTTGCCTCTCCAAAGGTCGCCGTGCAACAGAGCAGGACGAACGCAGGCGCGATGCGCAAGCAGACCTTCGAGCGGGAGCTCGCGTATCGCACGAGCAAGCTCAGGCTCCAGCTGCCCCTCGTCCCAACAAGCGCGCACCAGCGGCAGCAGACGTTGGTCGCGGTAGAAGGCGATCCAGCTTGCGTTCGCGCGATTGTCTTGCAACAAACTGCCGAGCGGCGTGTCGTAGGCGTAGCCAAAAAAGGAAGGCGAAGAGGAAGGCGAAGAGGAAGGCGAAGAGGAAGGCGAAGAGGAAGGCGAAGACGACAAGACAGCGCGATGCAACCGCGCAACCACTCGTGCGGCATCCCTTGCTGCCTGCTTACCGCTTGTTGAGGGCTCGTGCGCAACCCAGTCGATGGCGAGCATGTCGGCATCGACGTACAAGACCTCAGGGCAAGGTGCGCGAGCAGCCGCCAAGTCTTCGAGCATGCGCGCCTCGAGCGGAAATTGTCCTGCGCCGTACTTGACGACGAGCCTTCTGCCGTCGACAAGGGTTGCGCGATAGACATTGCTGATGCAGCCGCCGCCGAGGGGGTGGAGGTTGCAGACGCTGCTGTTCAGGCTTCGTTCAAGCCTTGCTCGCAGAACGCTTCTCATTTGTGTTGGCAAAGAAGTCGAGCCAGTCGTGCACGCCTTGCTCGATGTCGTCGAGCATGCGTCGGAAGTCGGACTTGTCTCCGTAGTAGGGGTCGCGGACTTCCGCGCCCGGGGTCGTCTTGTCGAGGAAGAGGGCGAGGGCGGCGCGCTTGTCGCAATCCGTCTCTGGCGCGTGCGCCTTCAAGTAGGCGAAGTGCCCTTGGTCCATAGCGAGGATCCAGTCGAAATCGTGGAAATCGTCTTTCTTGAGCTTACGCGCTCGAATCGTGTCGCAGGGTATGTCGCGCTCCGCGAGCAGCTGGCGCGCACGCAGATCGATCGGCTCGCCCGTATGGAATTGTTCCAGCCCGCAGGAGTCGCAAACAGTCAAGTTGTGCGTGTCTCTTGCTCGCATGACAGCCTCTGCGCTCGGCGAACGGCAGATGTTGCCGCTACAGACGAAAAGCACGGAAACAGTCATCAGCCGTTTTGCACGTCGGTGTGTCGAGCTTGCTTGTCTTGCGTTTGGTGATCTTGCGTTTGGTTATCTTGCGTGTCGAAGCTGTATCTGCGAGACATCGGTGACACCCGCCAAGAAGGCGGCGCGGCATCCCGCCAAATAGTACTGCCATATACGAGCGAATCGTTCGTCGAATCCTATCTGGGCGATGTTTTGCCATGCGCTGTTGAAGTTATCGAGCCACAGCTCGAGCGTTTTCGCGTAGCTCTTGCCAAAAGAGAAGAAATCCACGACCTGCAACCCTGCGGCGTGCGCCTCCGCACGGAAACGTTGCTTGGAGGCGAGCATGCCCCCAGGAAAGATGTAGCTGCGGATGAAGTCTGTTCCTCTGCGATAGTTCTCGAAGTATCGCTCGTCGATGGTGATGGCTTGAATGACGGCGGTGCCGTTTTTCTTCAGGATTTCGGAGATTTTGGCAAAATACTGCCGCCAGTAGGCTTCGCCGACCGCTTCGTACATTTCGATCGAGACGATGGCATCGTATCGTCCCTCAGCTTTGCGGTAGTCTTGGATGGCGATGCGTGCGTCCTTGCCGAACGGGCGCGCCTCGTCTTGCGCCCAACGTGCCTGCTCGTGCGAGAGCGTGATGCCGCAGACGCGGTGTCCTTTGGCGACGGCGCGTTGGATGAAAGAGCCCCAGCCGCAGCCTATCTCGAGGACGGAGGCGTTCTTGCCGATGCAGGAGATGATTCGGTCGAGCTTGTTCTCTTGCGCTTTGCCCAGCGCGAGGCGATCGTGCGAAAACAAAGCGCTGGAATAGGACATCGTCGCATCCAGCCATTGTCGATAGAAGTTGTTGCCGAGGTCGTAGTGAGCCTTGATATTGCGTCGGCTGCCATCGAGGGTATTGCGTTGGAGGGTGTACTTCGCGCGCGTCATCCAGCGCGAGAAGATTGTTCCATGCACATAGTCGTCCTCGAAGACAGAAACGTTCACGGCAAAAAATTCGAGGCAGGCGGAAATGTCGGATGTTGTCCAAAGCTTTTCGACCCAAGCGTCGCCGAGCCCGAGGCTTCCTCGCCATGCGATCTTCGGAATGCAGCGCGGGCTAACGATACGCATGCAAGCAGCAACCCCTGGGGCTTGTCCTTGGAAGGTGTGCGTCTTGCCGTCGGGCAGGGTGAGGCGGAGAGAGCCGCAGTGGACTTTTTCGAGGGTTTTGAGAAAGGCAAGGGTGGTGACGGAAGGGAGCATGGCACATGCCTCCAGGACAAGGGAGCAAAGATGAAACATTGTAGCAGGGGGAGAGCGAGATAGGAAAGGATTTCGCCCGCCCCGCTTCGCCTGTCCCGCTTCGCCTGTCCTGCTTCGCCTATCCTGCTTCGCCCGCACCGCTTCGCCTGTCCTGCTTCGCCTGTCCTGCTTCGCCCGCCCTGCTTCGCCTGTTCCGCGTTGGCTATGGCTACCCGTATTGGCTCGTATTGGCTGTCCGTTTTTCTGCTCCCTCCGCCTAACTCCGCCCAAGCTCACCGCACATCGGGAAGGATGTCCCTAAGGATGTCCCTAGGGGCATCTATAGTTAGGGGCATCTATATTAGGGGCGATCCCTAGATTGCCATAAGGTCGGACAACTCGTGGAGATTGGCTGCAGCGTCGTTGTATTGCACCTGTACGGTGTAGGCTGTCGCCTCCCCCGTCTGTGCGCTGTAGTAACCCTCCAGCACCACTTCGTTGTAAGTTTCGCTGTAAGTGCCTTGCTGGTCTTTGATGCCCTCCGTGATCGTCAGGTCTGTGCCGTCGCGCTGGAAGGAGATTCCGTCGGGCTGGCGACTTACGTCATTTCCAGACCCGACGGTAACGAACCTGTATTCTGCGCCTACGAAGCGCAAGATGTTGGCTACCGCCTCCCCTTCCTCACGGACGATGTCTTTGCCGTCGCCTGCATGGAATATGTAGACATCGGCGCCTGCTCCGCCGTCCAAGATGTCGTCGCCCTCGCCGCCTGAGAGGGTGTCCGCGCCCGCTCCACCGAGGATAGTGTCTTTGCCTGCCTGTCCTAGAAGAAGGATGTCGTCTCCGTCTCCACCTTCGAGGTGGTCGTCGCCCTCGCCGCCTGAGAGGGTGTCCTTGCCGTCTCCTCCGTAGAGCCTGTCCTTGCCTCCCACCCCGTTGAGGACGTCGTTCCCCGCCAGCCCGTAGATATCGTTGGGATTGTTGTCGCCTGAAAGGGTGTCGTGTCCCATCGAGCCTTCCAAGTTCTCGATGCTATCGAAGGTATCGTCTTGGGCATCGTCGCCACCCTTGCCGAAATTGAAGAGCGTGCTGATAATGACGGTGAAGCCGACATCGTCGCTATCGACGAAAGCGAACCGATAGCTTACGGTATCCGTGCCCTCGCCGCCGAAGAACTGGTCTCCGCCTGCGCCGCCGTAGAGAATGTCGTTGCCTGTGCCACCCCTGAGAATGTCGTTGCCTGCGCCGCCGTGGAGTTGGTCTTCGCCTGCGCCGCCCCTGAGAATGTCGTTGCCGTCGCCGCTTGTGAGAATGTCGTTCCCACCCAATCCTTGCAAATCAAAGTTGTCGCCATCGCCACTCGAAATAACATCGACACCCTCGGAGCCTCTAATAATAGAAAGATCGGCACTTGCTAAGACAGGGGCGCTGGCAGGGGCGCTGGCAGGTTCGTTGTCAAGGGCAGCAACGCCAGCACCACTGCCACTCGCACCACTGCCACTACCACTACCACTACCACTACTACCACTCGCGCTACCGCCAGCCGCACTACCGCCGGGATCTCCTCCTCCGCCGCAGCCTTCCAAAAACACGCCGAGCGCAGCAGCAGAAAGCAAGGCATTCAGCAGCTGCGATTTCCTGTTGCCGCTGCTTTGTCCTTTGCTATCAGCAAAAGACAAGACAGCAACGCCACTGTCTTGTGGTAAATGAGAATAAGATGTCATAGAGCAAACCGTACAAGGAAACACTGCCAGACGAAGCTGCCTGGCGAAAAAAAAGATGGCTGTCCGACCCTCTGTTGCCGACTTCGTCGCGCCCCATCCCCATCTTGTAGCACACTAACACGAAACGCAAAGAATATTCAAGCAAAAAATAAAAAATACGCAAAAATAGTGCAAAGTTTCGCAAAACACGCGAAAACAAAGAACAAATCAAGGCTGAGAGGCAAAAAACAAGTCTCGTTTTTTGTGTCACCCTCGCTGTCCGTTACAATTTACAATGCGCGCATGCACTTCGCCTTGACCGCCGAACAAACCCTCATCGTCGACACCGTGCGCCGCTTTGTCGAACAGGAAATCTATCCGCACGAAGAACAAGTCGAACGAGAAGGTTTTGTCCCGAAGGCGCTTGCCCAGTCGATCAAGGACAAAGTGCTGGCATTGGGCTTTTATGCGCCGAACTTTCCCGTCGAAGTGGGAGGCGGAGGGCTCGACCACCTCAGCTTCGCCCTTTTGGAGCGCGAACTCGGAAGAGGCTCGATGGCACTCACCCACTTTTGGGGCAGACCGCAAAACATTCTCATGGCGTGCAAGGGAGAGCAACGAGAACGTTTCCTGTTGCCCGCCGTTCGAGGCGAGAAGATGGACGCGCTCGCGATGACCGAACCCGGTGCGGGCTCGGATATTCGCAACATGCAATCGAAAGCCACGCGCCACCGCCACCCTCGACACGGCGAAGGATGGTTGCTTCAAGGCAGCAAACATTTCATCTCAGGGGCAGCGCACGCCGACTTCGTCATCACCTTCTTTGCCAGCGGCGAAGAAGAAACAGCGCGCGGCAAGAAGCAAACCCTGACCTGCTTTTTGGTCGAACGCGGCATGGAGGGCTTTTCGATCGAAAAGGGCTACGAGAGCGTCTCGCATCGAGGCTATCCGAACTCGGTGCTGACCTTCGACGATTGCTTCGTCTCCGAGGCGCATGTCTTGGGCGAGCCGCACCACGCCTTGCAGACGATGAACGAGTGGCTGTACGCAACAAGGCTGACGGTCGCTACGCAAGCGGTCGGGCGCGCACGCCGTGCCTTCGATATGGCTTGCGCTTGGGCGAGCGAGCGCAAGCAATTCGGACAGACGATCGGCAAGTTTCAAGGCGTCGGCTTCAAGCTCGCCGACATGATCACCGCGATCGACGCCAGCGACTGGCTCACCCTTTCTGCCGCCTGGCGGCTAGACGCGGGTCTGCCTGCACAGCGCGAGATCGCCTCTGCCAAGCTGTTGGCAACCGAGACGCTGGCGAAGGTCACGGACGAGGCGATCCAAATCTACGGCGGCATGGGCTTGATGCGCGACTTGCCCCTCGAGCGCTTTTGGCGCGACGCACGCGTCGAGCGTATATGGGACGGCACCTCGGAGATTCAGAGACACATCATCGCCCGCTCCCTGCTGAGACCGCTGGAAAAGAACAGTGGATAACACAGACAATTCCCAAAGTGAAAACTACGAAGAAAATGAAGCTGATTTATCGGATGCAAAAAAATATAGATTGCCGATATACTCGCAATATCCTTGCAAAGGAAATCTAATAGATTCTAAGGGATTCTAATAGATTCTAAATAAATATAGAGCAATTCCTTAATACTACTTTGTGAATAACAATAATGAAAAATGTATCATCGATTGGAGGCTTGCAGAGGGCTTGGCAGGGGGATTGATCCCCCGTGCGCGCCAGTGCGTACGATATTTTGCGCTCGTCTGTTGTGCGAGCGCGTGCTATCAAAAAAGCACAAGCGCGAGCGCAATAGACAAACAATGCCAAACACGCACCCAAAATCCACTAGGCTCGCCCTTTGCCCCTCGCAAAATATCCCCTTGAATTATCCCCTTGCCAACCCGCCCGTTTTGTGATTCCCTACAAGGATGACATCCCCCCTCGCCACACCCCAACCCACGCCCGAAACCCCCGTCGGCAGGAAGACAGGGCTCGTCTCCCCTTGCGTCTCCGTCTGCACCATCGACGAAATCTCCGGCTTCTGCAAAGGCTGCCTCAGAACAAAAGAAGAAATCAAAGCATGGCTCAAAGCTACAAGACCCCAACAACTCCTCATCCTCGAAACACTCAAAAATAGAAGAAATAACCTCAACAAAAAACAAGGACTCAGACAAAGAAAAATCACGAAACGACAACGCCTCAAATTTTAAACACTCCAACAATAGTCGCCCCCCATGACAACAACATCCCCAACCCCCAAACTGACGGCGACAGCCCACAACTCGCTGAAAGCAAACTCACCAACAAATTCTCAGGCAAATTCTCAGGCGAATTCTCAGGCGAATTCTATAGCGATCGCCTTCCTATCCTTCGCACAAAAAGAACGAAGAGCATCCCTCTTTATACCACTCGCACTCCTCTCCGCGCTCGCACTCGTCTCTTATTCGCCGCAAGACCCCTCCCTCAATACTGCATCCTTCGCTCTACAACATACCCAAAACTGGCTGGGAAAAGCAGGAGCAACCCTCGCAGACCTCCTCATACAATCCCTAGGAAAAGCCGCCTGGGGAATAACCGCAACCCTCGTAAGCCTGACCCTCCCCTCACACAAATCAACCCTCGCACGAACCGTCTGCATCACGATCAGCATCGCTCTCGCCGCGCTCTCCGCAGCAATCCTCAACCCCGAAGCAACCAACAACTACCCCGCAGGAGCAGGAGGATCCATCGGCGAAATTTTAAGAAACGCAGCATACATCAATAATTTAACCCTCCAAAAAATAACCCTCGCCTTCAGCTCCCTCGCCGCCATAACCCTCTTCCTCGCCGCAACACCCAACCTCCCCAAAGCAACCCTCAATACCATCAAAACAATCCTCAACAAAACGCGCTTCGCAGCAACTCTCGCACAACAAACAATCCAAGCCTTCGCACAAACACTCCGAAGCGAACAACCCATCCTCCTGAAAACCCCGCTTGCAACACAATCTCCTCCCCCTCCACAATCTCCTCCCCCTCCACAATCTCCTCCTCTTCCACAATCTCCTCCCCCTCCCCAACCTCCACGACAACAAACAACCGCAACCCACCCCATCCCCGAACAAGAACTCGTCTCCCCCCCCCAAGAAGAGACACACGACATCTCGTACGACAGCGAAGCAGAACTCCCCTCCGCTCCTCCTGCTCCCTCCGCTCCTCCTGCTTCCTCCGCTACTTCCTCCGCTCCTGCCTCCTTCGCAGCCCCCGCCCTCTCCCTCCTGAGCGCGGCAGGCGACAAAAACGCGCATCTCCCCTCACAAGAAGAACTGGACGAAACCTCGCAACGACTCGAAAAAACACTCGCCGACTACGGCGTGCGCGGCGCCATCACCGACATCCAATGCGGTCCTGTCATCACGCTCTATGCGTTGGAACCCGCGCCCGGCGTTAAAGCGTCTCGCGTTGTCAGCCTCGCTGAAGACATCGCTCGCACCATGCGACGCATCTCGGTGCGCATCGCCGTCATCCCCGGCAAGAACGGAATCGGCATCGAACTGCCCAACAAAAAGCGCCAAACCGTTGTTCTCAAAGAGCTGCTGGAAGCCGCCGCGCCTACGCTCTTTCTGCCGCTCGCGCTCGGCAAAGCCAGCGACGGCACACCCCAAATCGCCGACCTCGCCGATATGCCTCACCTTCTCATCGCAGGAACGACAGGGGCAGGCAAGTCGGTCGGCATCAACGCTATGATCCTCTCGCTCCTCTACAGACACGCGCCTCAAGATTGCAGGCTCATCCTCATCGATCCCAAAATGCTCGAGCTCGCCGCATACCAAGATATCCCCCACCTGCTCGCCCCCGTCGTCACAGAGCCCGAGAAAGCCCTCAGCGCCCTGCGGTGGACAGTGCTCGAAATGGAACGACGATACCGAACGATGGCAGAACTCGGCGTGCGCAACATCGAAGGATACCGCCGAAAATGCCGTCTGCAAAAAAACACGCGTGCAGAAACGATGCCCTACATCGTCGTCATCATCGACGAGATGGCAGACCTCATGCTGACTTCAGGACGCAACATCGAAGGCGTGTTGCAACGCCTTGCACAAATGGCACGCGCCGCCGGCATCCACATGATCGTTGCAACCCAGCGTCCTTCGGTCGATGTGATCACGGGCACGGTGAAGGCGAACTTTCCTACGCGCCTCAGTTATCGCGTCGCCTCCAAGTTCGACAGTCGCACCATTCTCAACGAGCAGGGCGCAGAGACGCTGCTCGGCAGGGGCGACATGCTCTTTATGCCGGGCGGCGGCAAGATCACGCGCATCCACGGGCCCTTCGTCGGAGAGGAGGAAGTCGAGGCGGTTTGCAACTTCCTCAGACAGCAGGCGCCTCCCGACTACAGAGAGGAGATCTTGGAGGTCAAGCCCAAAACTACCCTCGCCGCCTTGGAGGGCGAGGGCGACGATCCTCTGTACAGTCAAGCCGTCGGCATCGTCGCCAAGCATCAACGCGCCTCCACGAGCTTTCTGCAGCGACAGTTGCAAATCGGCTACAACCGTGCCGCGCGAATCATCGAGCGCATGGAGCAAGAGGGAAAGATTTCGTTAGCAGACGCGACGGGCAAAAGGCGCGTGCTGCTACAGGAGGCGAGCGAGGCAGAAAGCTTCTAACCGTGGGGTATTTTGTGTCCATGAGATTTTGTCGTTGCTTTCTTTCGCGTTGCTTTTGGCTCGGTCTTTGTTGCGGGTTCGGCTGTTCTTTGCTCGCTGCGCCCGCGCTCGCTCAGCAGAGCGAGCAGGAGCAGGTTGTAGAAGAAGAGCAAAAGAGGAGCGAAGAGGCGGACGAAAAAACAGACGAAAAAACAAACGAAGAGAGCAACGAGCAGGCGCCCAAGGTTGTTTGTTCTTTGAAGGAGGAAAAGGTTGCGCCGGCTTTTCTACGCGCGCAGAATTATTTGCGTCATTTGCCTGCGGTGCAGACGAGGTTTGTGCAGTACGACGCGAAGGGGGTCGAGCATGAGGGTTTGCTGCGGTTATCTCCTCCGTATCGGATGCGTTTGGACTACGACGCGCCCTCAGGGTTGCGGTTGTATGTGAATGCGAAGGAGGCGTTGCATGTTGATACGAAGCGCAAGTTTGTTCGGCAGTATCCTGTTGTGGCTCTGCCTGTGGTTCGGATGTTGCAGCGGATTTTTGCGGGCAAGGGCGCGGAAGCTTTGCAGGCAACCAGGGTTTGTGTCATCGAGGATGAGTATGAGGTTTTGCGGATGAGATTTCGCAAAAAAGCGACGCGGGGTTATGCGGAGTTATATTTTAGGAGGTTGCCGTATATTTTCTTGGGATGGGATTTGCACGATAGTGGTTCAGGGACAACGCAGATTCGTTTCCGCGGGTTGGAGGTGATGGATACTCCGAAGGTGACAACTTTTCGCTTTGAGGCACCGTGGGTTGTCAAACGCGAAGAACGCTAGGAGAGCGATAGGGAGGAGCGCTAGGAGGGCAGGAGGCGGGATTGTTAGGGGATGTGAGATGTGAGAAAAAAGGTAGATTGGGCGCAAGGGCGGAGTGGGGGGGACAAAGTCCAGTCCCCCCGCGAAAGTTCGCAGCGAGCGCGTACAAGCTCACTTTTTACCTATCGGCTAATCCGACCGAAAAAACTCGGCAATAGGTAGATCTTAACGACTCAAGCGTAAGGCTTAGCCTCGCGCCAGAAGTTTCGCAATCTAACAAGCAGCTTTTGTGACAGAAGAATGTTGCGCCCGCACTTGTGTTTTTTAACAGCACGCGCGAGCGCAACAGAGTTTTTGTGATGCGCGCTCACTCTTTGGACGCGCTCATTCAAGAAGGATCAACCTTCTACAGCAGGGACAAACGCCTCTTCGTTGTTGATTTGAACTTCGATGCTGTAGGCGGTCTCCGTGCTTGCCTCAGAGACGAAGTAGCCGTCGAGCGTGACCTCGTTTTCGGCGTGATTGTCGCCGTCCGTGTCAACGACGATGACGAGGTCTGTGCCGTCCTCGCCGCTTCTCTCGAAGGAGAAGTCGGAGGCTTGGTAGTCGCCCTCGAACTTCACGGTGTTGACGACGCCCTCTTCGCCAACCTCGACGATCGTATCCGCGCCGTCGCCTTCGGCGAAGACATAGGTATCCGCGCCCGCACCGCCTACGAGAGTATCTGCGCCTTCACCGCCTTCGAGAACATCCGCGCCTGCCGAGCCGTAGAGGGCGTTGGCTTCTGCGTTGCCCGTGAGGCTGTCGCCGTGAGCTGAGCCGACGAGGTTTGCGATGCCGACGAGGGCATCGCCTTCAGTGTCGTCTCCTTCGGTCGTATCGGCAGAGAGGTCGACAATCACAGCGACATCGGCATCGGCGTAGCTTGCCGTGTCCGCGCGCCCTTCCAAAAAGTCGTCGCTCGCGCTACCCCCCAGAACGACAGCATCGCCTCCCTGCTCGGCATTTTCTGCGCTGGCTTCGC
>JABACB010000299.1 GCA_014237925.1 Alphaproteobacteria bacterium | reverse complement strand
TAACATCCAACATAGTGTAATTTCCTTTCTCTAGAATTACTCGTATTGGTTCTGTTCCATTCATCACTAAAACATCCCAAAATCAGTATATAACTACGCACATAAAACACCCGATCCTTAACACCCGTATACAACCCTCTGGGATTGAACAGTACCATTGAACAGAAAAACACCCTAACTGAACAGTAGGTTTGATATAACCAAAACGACATCATTTGGAACATAGTAGTATGTTGGACTCTGTAAATTTATTGAGTTCTGCGACTAGTTATGAAATACGGGGACGGAATAAACCCAGACAAGTTTCCTCTTTACATAAAAGGGATGGAATGGTGATATAATACTAGAAATATGGGTAGATTTTTTACTATTGATGGATTATCTTTTAGAGAACTCCAAATTGTGAATTTCTATCAAAATATTTTGAGATCTTTAGATCTATAATCTCCTACAATTCTACATTTATATGCGCAGCAGGTTATTTCTATAATATGTCTATAATTCGATGTAAAATAATTCATCTTGTTAGTAAACATATACAAGATATGAATGATACGTCAAGACATAATGATCGTTTTGCATATATTGAAAAAATATTGGAGGATCAATC
>JABACB010000298.1 GCA_014237925.1 Alphaproteobacteria bacterium | reverse complement strand
CACTTACAAAATTGTTTTACTGTGTCACCAATCTACAAAATTCGTATTCAATACACAACAAGCAATACTTAATTCACCACCAAGAAGAGGTCACCAATCTACAAAATTCGTATTCAATACACAACTGTTTATTTGGATGATAAAGGTTTAGCTGAGTCACCAATCTACAAAATTCGTATTCAATACACAACACTTTGGGTTGTTTTAGCAAACTTAATTAAGTCACCAATCTACAAAATTCGTATTCAATACACAACGTTATATGAAGCATGGTGGATAGGTGAGCAGTCACCAATCTACAAAATTCGTATTCAATACACAACTAGTGGAGGTTCTTTTCGTCTGTGCTTATCGTCACCAATCTACAAAATTCGTATTCAATACACAACATAGTATTTATAGTCTTATAGGTAAATTTTGTCACCAATCTACAAAATTCGTATTCAATACACAACGCAACTTGCGAATGGAATAAAGAAGGTTTGGTCACCAATCTACAAAATTCGTATTCAATACACAACTGCAGTTGAAATATTAACAACAGATTTGTTGTCACCAATCTACAAAATTCGTATTCAATATCGTTAGAGCGAACATATCAAATTTTAAT
>JABACB010000297.1 GCA_014237925.1 Alphaproteobacteria bacterium | reverse complement strand
CAGCGATATTGGCCCCCAACGTTTTACTTGTATCTAATATTGCTCCGTCTGAATCAACAACACAGATCATCGCTAAAGACTGTTTTGTATCTACAAATACTGGAAGAGGAGTTATAACAAGCTTGTAAGTTTTTTTTTTTTTTTCAGTGGATGTTATAGTAGTATACGTACGTTCAAGATCTGGACCAGATGCAAATATCTCATATATTCCAGAATTTTCTGCGGTAATGTCAAATTTTACCGCATGTAGCATACGTCCTTCCCTTACACTACCATCTAAGAATATTGAATTTGGATGAATTAGACCCGCAGAAGAAAGTAAAACTGTTTGACCCTCTAGTTTTGCAGGAACAATTTTCTCTATATTATTTTGTTTAGGTTGTGCACTTGAAGTCAAATCTGTAAAATTTTCTAACGCAGTATCAACGCCTGAATATTCTATATTGTATAATGAAACAATCCCCATGAATTTACCTGTACTAACACTAGGATACGCCCAAATCATAGCCATATTTGAAGAAGAACCACTAATTGAATTGGCAAGTAATTTTGTTACTTCGTCTATTTTGGCAGGACCGACCACGAAAGATGTTTGAGCTGAACCAAATCCTTG
>JABACB010000296.1 GCA_014237925.1 Alphaproteobacteria bacterium | reverse complement strand
GGCGGCGACGACACGCTGTTCGGTGGCAGGCATGTGGATACGCTGCTAGGCGGCGTGGGCGACGACACGCTGTTCGGCGGAGGATATGGCGACACCCTCAACGGCGGCGTGGGCGACGACGAGCTCTACGGCGAGGGCGGCAACGACATTCTTATCGGCGGCGTGGGCGCGGATAAATTCGATGGCGGCAGAGGCATCGATACGCTCGACTACTCAAGCTCCACTGACGGGGTCATTATCAACCTCGGAGACAACTTCTTTTCAGGAGGAGACGCTACTGGCGACAGCATCGTTGCGGGTAGCGTCGAGAATATCATCGGATCGGCGAGCGCGGGCAACGGCATCACCGGCGATGCGGGAGACAACAAACTCACCGGCGGTTCGAAAGCCGACAGGTTCAACGGCGGCGCGGGTAATGATGTTCTGGAAGGCGGCGCGGGAGCAGACAATTATGACTTCTACCGCTCCTATGGCGCAGACACCATCCAAGGCGATGACGACGGCGGCACACTGACTTTCATCTCTGCGAGCAGTGCCGCAGACCTCGTCTTCTCGCGTAATGCTGATGGCGATGTGCTCATCACTCAAGGAGAAAACTCGGTGAGAATTGTGG
>JABACB010000295.1 GCA_014237925.1 Alphaproteobacteria bacterium | reverse complement strand
GCGCGCCTTTTTCTCACAAAAAATGGAGCAAAAGTCATTACGACTTCGGAAAAATTTTCGCGGGAAGGGAAGAGAAGGAACAGGAAAGAGGGCGAGAAACGATCGTCGTTGTTAAAGGTTTGTCCGTCTGTTGTTTTGACAGGGTTTTTTTCTTTAGAAAAATCAGAATGCTATCGTATGCATAACGAAATAACTTCTATCGTAGTTTTTTGCGCGAGAAGAAAAAGGACAAGTTAGAATTTTACGACCGACGAATCTTGCGCAAAAAGGGGTCTAATTGAGTCGCGTTTTTGTAGAAAATAGAGATTTTTCCTGCCTCTTCGGCTTTTTTTCCGTGTTCGACCTGTGTTTTTAGCCCTAAGAGTTCTTCGATTTCTTGTTCTAGAGCGATGATGTTGGGATTTTTCTCTGTTTTAGAGGCTTTTTTAGTATTTTTCGGTGCTTTTTTGATGTTCTGTATCATATTTTCCGCTTCACGAACCGTGACGCCCTTGTCGACGAAGTGTTCGGCCATCTCTTCTGCCTCGTCAAGCCCTACGAGCAGTCTTACGTGTCCTTCGGAAAGGCTTCCCCTTTGCAGTTTTTCTTTGACGCTTTGAGGCAGAGCAAGCAGACG
>JABACB010000294.1:246-617 GCA_014237925.1 Alphaproteobacteria bacterium | reverse complement strand
AGCCTTGAGCGTCGCGCGATCGTCCAACAGAGGCTTCAAGATCGCCAACGCGTCGTCAAACGCGACCTGCCCGTCCAGCAGCTTTCCCTGCGCATCGCAGTGCGCCAAAGGCAGATAGGCAGCGCGAAATCCTGCGCAACCACGCAGGCACAAGGCGACACCCGTGAGCTTGGCTGCGATCACATTCAGCGCCGTCGTCTCGATATCGATCGCAACGTAGCCCTGCTCGCGCGCGGCGTTGCAAAAATCTTCCAACGTTTTTTTGTCGGTCAAGGTCTCGACGCTGTAGTGCGCTTCGTCCTCATCGTGCTGTTCGCCGTGCTGTTTTTCGGGTTCGTGTGCTTTGAGCAGGCTGTTCAAGCCCTGCTGCT
>JABACB010000294.1:0-237 GCA_014237925.1 Alphaproteobacteria bacterium | reverse complement strand
CAAGTCGCGCAACAGCGAACGAAATTCCTGTTCTTGAAAGAAGACGCGCAGACGTTCACGCGTCGGACGCGGCGCTGCCACCTCCTCCAAGGGCAGGGGACAGGGCGCATGGTCGGCAAGCGAGACCAGCTTGTAGCTCAGCCGCGCTTGCTCCTTGTGCTGCTCCAACGTCTCGCGGCGCTTGGGTTGGGCGATCTCATCTGTCCTTGCCAGCAGGCTTTCCAAGTCTCCGAATCG
>JABACB010000293.1 GCA_014237925.1 Alphaproteobacteria bacterium | reverse complement strand
AGGCTCTTTTGCTTGCAGACGGATTGCGGAAGAAGCTGGGAATCGTCGAAGAGCTGCCGCAAAACAGCGTCAGACAGCAGACGCGCGCACAAGAAGCCCCCAGCAGCGCGCAAAACCTGAACGCAGGCTTCTTTTTGGACTTGATCGACAAGCCTCTATGAGGCTTTTTGTACCTTGGGGCGAGGCTTTTTCGCCGACACTTTCTTGCGCACCACAACAGGCTTCTTCGGCGTGCCTTGCGAGCGCGTCGCGCAGAGGAACCAAGTAGGATCTTGAGACGCGAGGTTTTGACGGAATGTCCACAGATCGCACAAGAGCTCCTCATCGTCGGGATCGCCCTCGATCAGCTTGTTGTCTTTGTCGAAAAGAAGGTGGCACTGCTTGCTCGTAAAGGCGACGGCGATCTGCTCAAAACGTTCGTCTTGCGTGCGCTCTTCGATTCGTGCGTCGACGATTTCGAGCAAGGAGATTTCAAGCCTCTCCTCAGATTTTTGTCGCTTCTCGACATCCTCTTTCATACGCGCGAGCATCTCCTTATCCAACAACGCTTTGAGATTATGCAGATCGCCCGCAGCGTAAGCTTCGAGGATCATGGCGAAGGCTGCCTTCGCTCCCTCT
>JABACB010000292.1:275-619 GCA_014237925.1 Alphaproteobacteria bacterium | reverse complement strand
GATTTAACATGAAAAAATGGCCAAAACTAGGTTTTGAAGAGTGCCACGTATGGTCCTCTAGTAAAACTATAGAAAAAATGCATAAAGAACTAGACGAGCTACATAACAAAGTACGCACATTTGTAGTCAAATTGCCAGATGATTACAAACCAAAAATATGTCCTAGCAAACAGCCTAGAAAACACACGCCAAAACCAGAAAATGAGAGCTCAAACTTGCATGATAAAGCACAATAATTGATGGGTAATGGAGCAGCGCAAGTATGCATTAACCTTTAATAACATTTGAATCTAGCACGAAGACATGCCAGAATTCATCGACGAGAAAAGTGGTACGAGAATATA
>JABACB010000292.1:0-265 GCA_014237925.1 Alphaproteobacteria bacterium | reverse complement strand
AAGTATGCATGATTCTGTAAAGTTATGGATGCATAGTATAATCTACCGTGTTCCAAGATCGATCATCGAGTTTTTAGATGCCTCCAAATCAATTACGTTTTCAATACGAGGACAAAAAATTGTAATCCTGCCTAGTGAGATATAAATCGTACCGAACTTTTTCGGGTATAATACGGTATAATATACCATACGTTGTGTGAAATTTCTACACTTAGACTTGATAAAATGAAAGTAAACGTTATTAAAACATATTTCATGGTAATTA
>JABACB010000291.1 GCA_014237925.1 Alphaproteobacteria bacterium | reverse complement strand
CTCCGCGCGTCAATGTCCGAACATACTTGCGCGTGTCAAAAGCAGGTACGTCAGATACAGCCTCCTTCGTGATTGCCATGCTCTCTTTCTCCTCGAAATCCAAGACTCAGACAGAGACCCAGCACGCCTCCGTCCACAACAAGACTACAAGCAGTGTAGAGCGCAAAACAAAAAAAATCAATCCCTTATTGGTAGCCCCAACAAGGCTTTCTATGGCGGCAATTTCTCTCCTTCTTCTTCCAAAAAGTGAAGAGCGTGATCGGGGCTACCATCGTATCGACGCGTTTCGGCTGGATCAGGATGCTCCTCGGCTGCTCGCTGAGCCCTGCCGCGCGTCAATGTCCGAACATACTTGCGCTACCCAAAAAAGGTCGCAACCGTAAACAATAGCCCCAACAAAAGAGTCAATCCGCCGTTTATAGAAAACCCTATAGCCATCATCTGCCGCAATCCCTGCATCTGTTCCTGATGAGCCGCAAGTATCATCTTTATCCCACCAATCTCAGTCCTAATCTCCTTGATCTCCGCCTTCATTTCCGCCTTCACACTCTTGATCTCCACCTTCACGCTCTTGATCTCCGCCTTCATCTCAGCCCTCAAAACATCAATGTCGGATTTCATC
>JABACB010000290.1 GCA_014237925.1 Alphaproteobacteria bacterium | reverse complement strand
CATACGTTGATGAGTCAATAGTGGTGGTGGTGATAGATCTTGCACCTAGTAGTGCCGTATAGCCACCTGCACCATCGAGAATATTCGATACTCGAGTTGGGGTAGATATGTCTGTAATGTCTACGATTTGAACACCATTCTTTGAGCTACCCGCAGAATACGATGATGCTACAAGAGCATACGTTGATGAGCCGATGGTGGTGGTGGTGATAGATTCTGCATCTATTAGTGAAGAATAGCTAAAATGTGATGCAGCAGATATTGCATTGGGTTTTGTAATATTTATAATTTGAACGCCTTGATCAGTACCAGATGCTACTAGAGCATAATGTGATGAGCCGATTGTGGTGGTGGTGATAGATCTTGGACCATTTAGTTCAGTAAAGCCTTCATTTTCTTTAGCTGCCGATACTGCAATGGGGTCAGATGGTTCTGTAATGTCTATGATTTGAACGCCGTTATCCGCACCAGATGCCACCAATGCATACGTTGATGAGCCGATGGCGATGGTAGTGATAGAGAGTGGACCATGTAGTTCTGTAAAGCCATCTGCATCATCGTCAATAGCTGATACGGCACTGGGGCTACGTGGGTTTGTAATGTCTATGATTTGAACGCCGTCA
>JABACB010000028.1 GCA_014237925.1 Alphaproteobacteria bacterium | reverse complement strand
AAACCGTTGTAACGACTGTATTGAAACCTTCCCCTCCTTTTAACCGCTCTAGCAGCCCTCTTCTTTTGTCAACATAGTTTTTGTTGAAGGCAAACGTTTCTTGGGCGGAGGATTTGATTCGGTTTGTATCGTCATCTTTTCACCCCAATTCTTTCGACGAGCTAATTTTTAACATATCGGCAACGGAATAAAAACCCGGAGGCTGACCGCACGCCCACAACGCCGCCTTCACCGCGCCCGTTGCAAAAAGCGCACGCGAAAAAGATTCGTGACCCAAAGTGATGCGCTCGTCCCTGCCCGCAAACATCACACGATGCTCTCCTACAATACCCCCTCCCCGCAACACGCCGTAACCCACCTCGCCATGTTCGCGCATTCCTCCCCTTTCGCCGCGACGCTCCCCTCCCCGCGTTCCTCTCCCCCGTGCGACCGCCTCTCCCAAACGCAGCGCCGTCCCCGAAGGAGCGTCTTTTTTGTAACGATGGTGCATCTCGAAAATCTCCGCGTCAAACTCATCTCCGGACAACAAGGAAGCCGCGCGCTCCACCAAGGCTGCAAGCGTTGCCACTCCCAAAGAAAAGTTTGCAGCATAAACAACCGCACAATCCGCGCTTGCATCGCGCAACGACAACATCTCTCGTTCCGCCAACCCCGTCGTCCCGCACACGAAAGGACAACCCGCCTTCGCTGCCAAAAGTGCGTGATGCGCTGCAGCCTCGGGAGTTGTGAAATCGATCGCCGCTCCGCCACAAGAGACAACCTCGCTTAATGCCGTTGCTGCGTCTTTCGCCACGCGAGCCTTGCTCCAGCGCAACCCTTCTTGCGATGCTTGGGTTTCGGGCGAGAAGACCGCGAGCATCGACAAAACATGTTGCTCTCGCTCTCCTTCGTCAAGCACCGCTTGTCCCATGCGTCCTCCCGCGCCGAGCACGGCGAGCGTGGACGGGGTTTCTTTCATCACGGACTTGGGTGTCACAGGGGTTGCGAGGCGATTGGTCGCTTCTCGTCTCCGCGCGCCCGATGAGATTCCGGAGAGGCAGAGGACAAGGTTCGCTCGGCGAAGTAGGCTTTCGACAAGGCGACATCCTTGGTGATTTGCGCTTGCAAAGCAGCGAGCGATTCGTAGTGCCGCTCAGGACGCTGAAAACGTTCGAAACCGACGCGTAGCGTCTCGCCGTAGAGCGCCTCGGAGCAATCGAAGAAATGCAGCTCCAACAAGGGAGAAAGGCCCTCTCCCAGCGTCGGACGCTTGCCGAAGCTGGCGACGGCATCCAAACGTTCCTGCCCGCGCACGACCGAGACATCGTAGACGCCGAGGCGAGGCTGGCAGTAGTCTGCAGGATCGATGTTGGCGGTGGGAAAGCCAAGACGGCTTCCCAATCCTTTTCCTTTTTGCACCACTCCCTCGATTTCAAAGCTGCGTCCCAAGATAGCGTGCGCCGCGTCGAGATGTCCTGCGCGTATCAACTCGCGCACGCGCGAGGAGGCGTAGAGGGTTTGGCTGTCGTTCAGCAGAGGAACGGCGTGCAGGCGAAAGGCATCGCGCGCCTCGAAGTTGCGCAGTGTTGCCAACGTGCCTTGTCGTTTGTGTCCGAAGACGAAGTTTTCTCCGACGACGATGTGGCGCGCCTGCAAGCCTTGCACAAGGAAGGTCTCGACGAAGGTGGTGGGTGCGAGCGCGGCAAGACTGCTGTCGAAGGTTGCAACCAGCAAGGCATCGACCTTGTGCTCGGCAAGCCACCGTTGCTTTTGTGCGCTGTTGGAGAGGCGAAAGGGTGGTGCTGCGGGAGAGAAGAATTGTCGCGGATGGGGTTCGAAGGTGAGAACGACCCACGGTCGCGGCAGGCGATGTTCTTGCATGGCTTCGACTAGCGCGAGGTGTCCGCGATGCAGCCCGTCGAAGTTTCCGATGGCGACGCTGGCGCTTCGGCACTGTCGTGCGGCGAAGCTTTCGGAGAGGGTTGCGCTCGAGACGGTGAAGAGCTGCGTCATGCGGCGAGCAGCGCTTCTCTCGTTGCCTCGAGGGTCTCGTGGAGCATGCGTTCGTCTTCGACTTCCGCCATGACGCGCACGACCTTCTCTGTTCCTGACGCGCGCACGAGCAGCCTTCCTTGTCGTTGAGCGATGCGTTGCCCCAGCTTGGCGAGGGTGTTTTGCAGCGTTTCTTGCGCTAGCGATTGTCGCGGGTTGGACATGGGAACATCGATGCTTCGTTGCGGCACGAGTTCGAAGAGTTGCGAGAAGGTCTCGATGCCGAGCCCGCTACGCACGACGATGGCGCAGACTTGCAGAGCTGCGACAAGGGCGTCGCCTGTCGTGGCGTAGTCGGAGAGGACGATGTGTCCCGAGGGTTCGCCGCCGATGTTGCAGCGTTCCTTGCGCATGCGTTCGACGACATAGCGGTCTCCGACCTCGGTGCGCAGCAGAGAGAGCTTTTTTCCTGTCAGGTATCGTTCCAATCCGAGGTTGGCGAGAACGGTAGAGACGACGCTGCCGCCGCGGATCTCGTCGGTTTTTTGCAGATGCGTTGCAATCGCGGCGAGAAGGTGGTTGCCGTCGACGACCTTGCCTTGCTTCGAAACGACGAGCAGGCGGTCGGCGTCGCCGTCGACGGCGATGCCGAGGTCGGCACCCGCTTTCACAGTGATGTCGGCGATGCGACCGGGAGAAGTTGCGCCGCAATCCTTGTTGATGTTCGTGCCGTCGGGGTTGTCTCCGATCTGCTTGACGATCGTTGCGCCGAGCTCCCATATGATCGGCGGCATCACGCGATAGGCGGCGCCGTTGGCGCAATCGAGCGCGATCTTCAATCCTTTCAGATCGAGGTCGCGCGGGAAGGAGTTTTTGACGAACTCGATATAACGCCCAGGCGCGTCTTCGATGCGTTGCGCGCGTCCCAAGCGCTCAGGACGCACGCCCTTGAGCGTCTTGTCATGCATCAGTTCTTCGATGCTCTGCTCGCTCTCGTCGTCGAGCTTGAAGCCGTCGTGGGCGAAGAGCTTGATGCCGTTGTCGCAGTAGGGGTTGTGCGATGCCGAGATGACGACACCGAGATCCGCGCGCATCGATCGCGTCAGCATGGCGACCGCAGGGGTGGGCATGGGACCTACGAGGGTGACATCGAAGCCCATCGAGACGAAGCCTGCCGTCAAGGCGGGTTCGAGCATGTAGCCTGAGAGGCGCGTGTCTTTGCCGATGACGACCCTGTGGCGGCGCGCGCCTTTTCGGAAGAAGACCGCCGCCGCTTCTGCAAGGCGTAGCACGAGATCGGGGGTGATCGGCGCGCTGTTCGCCGTGCCGCGCATGCCGTCGGTGCCGAAGTAACGTCGTTCTTTGTCTTTGTGTGCGGTCACGGCAACGTCTCCTCTTCTGCCAGCCCCCACAGTCCTCCGCGGCGAGTCCAGCCTTCGTGTCTGTCGACCACAAGCCTGCACCACTCGTGGTTGCATTGCTGTACGCGCGCAACGACTTCCTTGCCGAGGCGCGCGATTTTCACGCTGCTCGTGTCGGGCTCCTTGTAGAGCCCTACTTCAGGCAGCAGCACGATCACCGCACGGCGGCGCTGCAGCTGGTTCGACAGAATCCAGCCGATGTCGCCTTGGAAGTCACGAACCTTGCGCCAGTCGTCGAAATGCCCGACGATCTCGACAGGCATGCCCAAGCGTCGATAGACCCACAGAGCAGGATATTGTCGACCGGGACCTGAGCGCATATAGGTTTCGTTGAAGCGCAGACTCAAAAAATAGGGTTCGAAGGGTTTGAGTTGCGTCTCCCCTTTCGCGCTGCTGTCGCCGTACAGGGCGGCGAAGAGGCAGGCGGCGATCTGCAGGCTACGGCGCGCCACGGGACTCGATGAGCGAACGGGACAAAGCATCGGCGACAACATTGGGGGGTGTTTCTTCCTTTGCAAAGCGTTCGGAGAATGTGCTAGGTTGCGAATATCGACGGCAAGCTTCCTCTTGCACCGCTGGAGCGGGCGAAGGGATTCGAACCCTCGACTTCAACCTTGGCAAGGTTGCGCTCTACCCCTGAGCTACGCCCGCATCAAGAGACACTCTAGACAAAGCTTCCCCTTCACGCAAGGGCGGCGCGAAAAGTGGAGCGAAAAGCGAAGCCAAAGGAAGACAACAAAACCTGAAGACAACACGCCTCGACACCGCAAGGAGAAGACAAGAGATGACAAAGAACGACGGGAAGATTTTTTCTAGCAAGCAAGCGATGTGGGGCTGGTGCAGCTTCGACTGGGCCAACTCTGCCTATCCGACGCTGATCGTGACTTTCGTCTTTCCCACCTTTTTTGCGAAAGCGATCGTCGGCGACGACGTGTTGGGATTGGTTTATTGGACGCAAGCGATAGGGTGGTCGGCGTTGCTGGTTGCGGTTATCGCGCCGTCGTTAGGACGGCTTGCCGATCGAACAGGCGCGATGCGTGGCATGCTGTTCTTCTTTTCGGTTGCAACGATGTTCTTGTGCGCGTTGCTGTGGTTTGCCGTGCCTGGCGAGCGTTCATTGTGGAGCGTGCTACTCGTCGTGGGCTTGTCGAATGTCGCCTTCGAGCTTTCGGCGTTTCTGTACAACGCCTTGATTCCGACATTGCTGCCCAACGAGCAACGCGGCATGCTTTCGGGACTGGCTTGGGGAATGGGTTACTTGGGAGGTTTGGCGGCGTTGCTCGTCGCCTTGCTGTTGTTCATCACCCCCGAACAGCCTCCGTTCGGCTTGACGCGGGAGGGGGGAGAGAATGTGCGTGCCGTCTTCGTGCTGGCGGGAGTGTGGTTTTTTCTCTTCTCTCTGCCGTTCTTTTCGATCCTGCGACGCGTGCAAGCAGCAGGAAGGAAGAGGCAGCGTAAGGTGCAGGTGCGTGCGCTCTCGCTTTGGCAGGGGCGTGGTTTGTCGCGTGCAGGGCGATTCCTGCTCGCGCGCATGCTCTACAGCGACGGCATCACGACGATCTTTGCCGTCGGAGGGATATTTGCGGTCAGCGCACACGGCTTTTCGTTCCAAGAAGTTTTGCTGTTCGGTGTCTTGGTGAACACGACCGCCGCCTTCGGTGCCATCGCCGGGGGATTCGTCGAAAATCGCGTGGGTGCTTTGCGCGTCATACGCGTCTCGATCGTTGCCGTCCTGCTGCTGGGTTTGGGCTTGATCTTTTTGCCGGGTAGACCGGTCTTTTGGTTTTGTGCGCTGACGATGGGGGTCTTCTTCGGACCTTTGCAATCCTCCAGCCGTGTGATTCTCTCGCGCCTCGTGCCGCAAGAAGCTGCGGGACAAGCCTTCGGCTGGTACGCGTTTTCGGGCAAGGCGACGGCATTCTTGGGACCCTTGTCGGTCTCTGCCGCGACAGCCTTTTTCGCAGACAGCAGACTGGGATTGTTGCCGATCATGCTGTTCTTGCTGGGCGGCGTGCTACTCTTGCCGCGGCGGGACAGCGGGGACGCCAAACCGTGAGTGTGCGCAAGAAAACCTTCTCGTTGATCGGCGCTGCGGGTTATGTCGCGCCGCGTCACATGAAGGCGATCAGGGATGTGGACGGAGATTTGTTGGCGGCGATGGATCCGAACGATGCGATCGGGTTCATGGATCGATACTTTCCCGACGCTCGGTTCTTCAAGGAGTTCGAGCGATTCGAAAGGTTTGTCGACCAGTGCAACCGTCGCGGCGAGCCCGTGAACTACATGGGGATCGTTTCGCCCGACTACCTGCACGATTCGCACATTCGCTACGCCTTGCGCGCGGGCGCCGATGCGATTTGCGAGAAGCCTCTAGTGCTGAACCCTTGGAACTTGGACGGCTTGCAAGAGCTGGAACGCGAGACGGGGCGGCGGGTTTATGTTGTGTTGCAGTTGCGCTTGCATCCCGACATTATGAAATTGCGCGAGGAGTTGGCATCGAGTGACAAGGTTCACGATGTCGAGCTCACCTATATTACGCCGCGTGGGCGGTGGTTTCAGATCTCGTGGAAGGGCGACGAGGACAAGTCCGGGGGCTTGGCGACGACGATCGGCATCCATTTTTTCGACATGCTGCATTTGCTGTTCGGCAAGGTATCGCTGAACATCGTGCATGTTCGAGACCGACAGCGTGTCGCGGGTTACATGGAGTTGGAGCGCGCGCGCGTGCGCTGGTACTTGTCGATCGACCGCAACGACTTGCCTGCGGGCAGCGCACAGGATCAGCCGTATCGAAACATTCGTTTGGACAAGCGCGCGATCGAGTTTTCGAACGGGTTTACCGACTTGCACTCGGAAGTGTATCGCGGCGTGATGGAGGGCAGGGGTTTGGGGATCGAGGAGGCGCGTTCTTCGATTCAAATTGTCAGCGAGATCCGCGAACACGCTCTTCAGGTGAATATGGGCGAGCCGCACCCTTTCGCGCGCAAATACCTGTAGCTTCTTGTCGAACGAATCTTTGTAGATTTGGCGTTTTCGGTCGGTCGCGCGTGGCGGTTCCCTTCATCGACTTGGCGGCGCAACGTGCGCGCATCCACACGACGCTTGCCGAGGGAATCGAGCGTGTGCTTGCGCACGGGCAGTTCGTCTTGGGACCTGAGGTTTCGGCGTTGGAGGAGGCACTCGGCGCGAAGAACGAGGTTGCGCATACGATCGCATGCGCGAATGGAACGGACGCCTTGACGCTTGCCTTGCGTGCGGAGGGGGTCGGGGCGGGCGATGCGGTGTTTGTTCCCGCCTTCACCTTCGCGGCACCTGCTGAGGCGGTGCTGTTGTGCGGAGCCACGCCTTTCTTTGTCGATATCGACGACGATTTTGCGCTCGAAACATCTTCTCTGAAACGCGCCTTGCAAGATGCGCGTGTTCTGGGGCTACGTTCCAGGGCTGTTGTTGCCGTCGAGCTGTACGGTCTTCCTGCCGATTACGAAAGTCTGCTTCCTGTCGCGCGGGAGGAGGGCTTGTTCTTTTTGATCGATGCGGCGCAGAGCTTGGGGGCATGCTATGGCGGAGATCGAGGCGGCGGCTCGAAAGCATCTTCGATGGCATCTTCGAGCATTTCTTCTAGCATTTCTTCTAGCATTTCTTCTAGTATTTCTTGGGGCGATGCGGCGATCACGAGTTTTTTTCCGACCAAGCCCTTGGGTTGCTACGGCGACGGCGGTGCTGTTTTCACGCAGGACGCAGGACGAGCGCGCATCGTGCGCGAGATTGCAAACCACGGGCAGGAGGCGGGACATCGTTATCGGCATCGAAGGCTTGGAATGAACTCGCGCCTCGATACGCTGCAAGCCGCTGTTTTGCTGGCAAAGATGACCGTCTTCGACGAGGAGCTGTCGCTCAGACGGAAGGTGGCGGAAACCTACGAAGGACTTTTTGCACAGGCGTTGCAAGCAAAGAACGAGCAGCCTCCTCTATTACGGCTGCCGCGCGTTCCCGATGGGCGTTCTTGCGCGTGGGGACAGTACACGCTGCGGAGTTCACGGCGCGATGCGATTCGTGAATGCTGTACGGCGGCGGGTGTTGCAACGCTTGTCCACTACCCTCTTGCGCTCTGCGCTCAGGGGGCTTTTCGCCATTGTCCTGTCGTTGGCGGAGGCGTTCCGAACGCCGCGCGCGCGGCGGCGGAGGTTGTCAGTCTGCCGATGCATCCCTATTTGCGTTCGGAGCAACAGGCGGAGGTGGTCGCGGCGGTCTTGAGGGCGCTCTAGAGCTTGAGAAGTCTAGAGACCGAGCAGAGTCGGCAGGAAGAGGACGAGCTGGGGGAAGAGCAGCAGCAGAGCGATGCGTAGCAAGTCGGCAGAGAGGAAGGGGAGGGAGGCTCGGAAGATGCGCTGCAGGGGCACTGTTTGCGCGATACGGTGGATGATGAGGCAGTTCAGTCCTACGGGAGGGGTGATGAGCCCGATCTCGACGAGAATGAGCGCGAGAATGCCGAACCACAGCTGGAAATGTTCTGCAGGCATGCCGAAGTCCAACCCGCTCAGCACGGGCCAGAGCAGAGGCATGGTGAGAACGACGATCGAAAGGCTGTCGAGAAAGCAGCCGAGCAGCACCAGCACCAGCATGGTGAGCAGCAGGAGCGAGTAGGGGGAGAGCGTGTTGCTTTCCAGCGCCGCCGCGAGGGCTTGCGGCAACCCTGCGAACGCGAGGAAGGCGCTCAGCAGATCGGCGGCAAGCAGGATGAAGAAGATCATCGCGCTCGCGCACGCCGTTTCGGAGAGGATGGCGAGCAAGTCTGCGGTGAGCGCGCGTCGAGTTTTCTTTCGGTAGGCGGTTGCAAAGAAGTGGCAAAAGACGGCGCTGGTGCCGAGCGCGGCGGCTTCGCTCGGCGTTGTCCATCCTGCGTAGAGCCCTCCGATGACGAGCGCGATGACGGCGAACGCGGGAAGAACTTGCAGCAGTGCCTGTCGTTGCTCTGCGCGTGAGGCGTGCGGCGCTTGTGGAGCGTTGTGCGGATTTTTGCGTGCATAGAGAGCTGCCGTCGTCATGTAGAGGGCTGCGGCAAGCAACCCCGGCACGAGAGCTGCGGCGAAGAGCTTGGCGATGTTCGCCTCTGTGATGATGGCGAAGATGACCAGTACGATGGAGGGGGGAATCAGAATTCCCAGCGTTCCTCCGATGGCGAGCGTCGCGGCGGCGAAGCCTCCTTCGTAGGCGTGGGCTCTGAGTTCGGGCAGCGCGATGCGTCCCATCGTGGCGGCTGTTGCCAGCGACGATCCGCACATGGCGGCGAATCCTGCGCAACCCGCCAGTGCCGCCATCGCCAGCCCTCCGCGTTTGTGTCCGATCACAGCGCGCGCCGCGCGAAACAGGCTGTGGCTCAAGCCGGAGCGCGCCGCGCATTGTCCCATCAGAATGAACAGCGGCACGACCGAAAGGTCGTAGGAGGAGAAAAGCCAAAACCCTGCCGTCTTCCAGTACGAGAGCATGTTTGCAATCGAGCCTAACAGAGCAAAGCCAAGACTCGCGCTTGCGATCATCGCAACCGCAACGGGCATGCGCAGGATCAGCAGAAGCAGCAGCGTTGCAAGGACGAGGGCGGTCGTCACGCGGCGAATTCGGAGCTGTCGTCTTCGGGCTCGTGCTTTTGGGCGAGCTGGACAAGCAGCACGCAGGCGAGCAAGACTAACGAGAGGAGAATTGCGGGAAAGGCGAGATAGCGCGGCAATCCGAGAATCATGGTCACCTCTTGCGCTTGCTTCAACTGCTGTGCGCCCAATGCCATGCGCCACAGCAGCAGCAGGGTTACGAGCAGGGTTGCGCTTTGTGCAACCTTTCGGCAGAAAAACTTAAAGCGCGGCGAGGTTTTGCGTGTGAAGATGTCGACGGTGGTATGTTCCAAGTGCCATTGCGCGAGCGGCAGGAACATAAAGATCGCCATGGCGCAGGCGAGCTCTGTGATTTCGAAATCGCCGAGCAGGGGTTTGGCGAACAGCAGGCGTCCGAGGACGCTGAGGGTTGTCATGGCTGCGATGCCGCCGAGTATGATACCGCCGAGCCATGCCCACAGGCGCACGGCTTTCGAGACGAGACGCTTCAGGGTTTGCAAGGGGGGGGGACTTGGGCCCCTGAGGGGCAGCTTGGAGGTATGGGACGGGTTAGCCGACGGATTAGCCGACGAATTAGCCGACGGATTAGCTTTGTCGGGCTTTTTAGCCTTGGCGGGCTTTGAAGCGCGGGTTTCGTTTGTTGATGACATACAGCCTTCCCTTTCGGCGCACCACTTGGCAGTTGCGGTCGCGTTTCTTGAGAGTTTTCAGGGAGGAACTGACTTTCATGGAAGTATGTCTAGCGGGGATTTCGTCTATTGTCAAGAGGATTTTGGGCGCTTGTTGCACGACAAAAATCGCTTGACGGGTTGAGGGTCGTCTAGCGCGTTTCTGCAAAATGCGTAAACTTCGATTTTTTGTTGCTGTTGGCATTGTTTTTGCATCACGAAGATCGGGACTCTGTCAGCAGAAGATGTGTCGAGAACGACCATGACCTATCTTGTCGGACGCACAAGCCATTACGCGACAACCTTCGGATCTCTCAGGACGATCTCGGAGAAGAGCGCACAATACCGCCTTGCGAGCGAACGTCTGTCGAGCGGTCGCAAGTTTTCGGAGCTCTCCGCCTATCGCTCGGACCTGTCCGATGTGCTGACCCACCAGCGCGTCGTCGATCGCGCTCAGAACGATCGCGCTCGGATCGGCAAGGTGCTGACGATCACCCAAACCTACGAGCTGACGCTGCGCGCGACAAGCCCAGGCAGCTTGGACTCGAATGCAGGCGGCTTGCAAAGCTACATCGAACCCTTCTCCCAGATCGTGCGCGAAGGACTGCAGCCCGACACCGACACAACGGCATGGCGCGAACGACACAGCGGCGACGATTTCGACAATCGCTTGCGCGCGATTCAGTCGCTGCTGAATACGAAGGTAGGCGACCGCTACATCTTCGCCGGCAGACGCTATCGAGAAGGCGCTCCCGTGCGCGACCTGACGGGGTTGACCGACGTCCCCCTGCCTTCCGCCGCTGCGGACTACGAAGCGTTCATGCTGCGCAACCTTCCTGCCTCTGCCACGGATGCGACCAGTTCTCTGTTTGATATCCTGTCCGTCGCTCCGACCTTGCCCTTGACCGACGCCAATGCCGACAGGGTTGCCGACCACGACCGTGACGCTGCCGAGGCTCCTGCGGGTGCTTTGGGAGAACTCGTCGTGCGTGCACGCACGACGAGCGTCTTGCAAGTCGAGGAGCATCAGCTCATCGAGTACGGAATTTCCAGCAACGCCGAGTCGATCAACCAACTGTTGCTGGGCGTAAGGCTTGTCAAGCAGGCTTTGGACCCGGCAACGACGACGCTCGCCGATCGCAGGACGCTCCTTTCCGACGCACGGGAGCTCTTCGACTTTGCGCGCGACAGCTTGCGCCGCTTGCGCCAGTCGGCATCGGGTACGGTTGCAACTCTGCTGGTTGCGCAAGAACGGCAGCGGGAAATCGAGATCACGACACAAAGCCTCGTCGACAGGCTGGTCGCCGCCGACACGACAAGGGCGGGTGTCGAGTTGTCGGCGCTTTCGCAACAATTCTCCGCGACCCTGCAGACGATCGAGACGCGCAACGCCCTCAGCCTCGCAAGGTTGTTGTGACACAGGGCTGAGAGAGACTTCGTGAAATTGAACATTGCCGTCGTTCTGTGCTAGAATCGAAGACGATAGTTTCTTGGGCTGTCTTTGGGCTGGACTTGCGATGAGCGTGAACCCTTACGAAGAGACGGAGCGGCTGGCTGTTGCGGGCGCGGGCGCGAGCGGGCGCGAGGTTGAATCTTGGGCGTTGCTGGAGCTGGCGAAACGTTTGGACCGCGCGCGCAAAGAGCAAGAGCAAGAGCAGGGGCAGGGGCAGAAGAAGAAACAAGAACAAGAGAAGGACGCTTCCACACTCGCTTCCCCCCTCTCGGAGGTCGTGCGCCTGAACTGGCGAGCATGGACGATCATTCAATCCTCCTTGCTCGACGAGTCGAACCCCCTAAGCCCTGAGTTGCGCGGCGATTTGCTCACGCTGTGCGCTTTCATCGACAAGCACAGCACGCAGTTGCTGAGCTCTCCATCTGCCGAGAAGGTGCAGATTCTCATCGACATCAACATGCATTTGGGACAAGGTTTGCGCGGCGAGCGTTTGAGCGAAGCCGAGCAGAAGGCGATCCTGCAAGCGCGCACTTCCCAGGTCAGCGCCTCCCAGGCTAGCGCCTCCCAGGCTAGCGCCTCCCAGGCTAGCGCCTCTCAGGCTAGCGCCTCCCAAGCGCACGCTTCCGCCGCGCCTACGAGTGCGGCAAAAGAAGAAGAGACAGCGCAGGGCGAAGCGAGCGGGCAGAACTTCGGAAGAAACGACGCGGAGGAGGACAAAAGGAGCGAAGAGGGTGTGTCTGCGTCCGAAGCGTCTCATCGCCAATCCGCCAAGAAGGAGGCGCAGCAGCTCGAGACAGGAATTGCCATCGATCTCTAGAAGCGAGAGGGGAAGACGAGGCGAGAGGCGAGAGGCGAGAGGCGAGGCGAGGCGAGAGGAGTCGCAACGGAGTGTAGCTCAGCCCGGTAGAGCACTGCCTTCGGGAGGCAGGGGCCGTAGGTTCAAATCCTGCCACTCCGATGGTTGAGAGATGGCTGAGAGCGGCATCGCATCGAGCCGTGTTGTATCGATCCGTGTTGTCGGCTCGCAACATCTCCAAGTTTTCATTTTCCCAGGTTTTCATTTTCCCAGGCCTTCATTTTCCAGGCCTTCATGTTCAAGCCCTTATTTTTTGTGTCTTGCCGTTTTTTTCGCTAGTCTGCAAGCATGCCCGTCATGCCCGACCATTGGATTCGCGCACAAGCGACCGAACACGCCATGATCGCCCCCTACACGGACGGTCAGCGTCAGGATTCGGTGATCTCCTACGGGCTCTCCTCCTACGGCTACGACGCGCGCGTCGCCGACGAGTTCATGGTTTTCACCAATGTGAACTCGGCGGTCGTCGATCCGAAAGCCTTCGACAACGATGCCTTCGTGCGCAAGAAAGGTGCGACATGCACGATTCCGCCGAACTCGTTCGCGCTTGCACGCACGGTGGAATACTTCCGCATTCCCGCCGATGTCTTGGTCGTCTGCGTCGGCAAATCGACCTACGCACGTTGCGGCATCATCGTCAATGTCACGCCGCTGGAGCCCGCCTGGGAAGGGCATGTGACGCTGGAGTTTTCCAACACAACCCCCCTGCCTGCGCGCATCTATGCGAACGAGGGTGCCTGCCAGTTTATTTTTCTGAAAGGCGACTCGCCCTGCGAGACGAGCTACGCCGCGCGTCGAGGCAAGTATCAAAAACAGCGCGGGATTACGCTTCCCAAATTGTGAGCAAATTATGATGCGCCCAAGCGCGCGGGAGTGCAGGATCTGAGCGCAGGATCTGAGTGCAGTATCTCTGCGCTTCCGTTGCTGTCGTGTGGTTTTTCTAGCGGTTGAAGTCTACGGCGTGGACCATCTCGATGGCTTCGCGTCTGTGTTTTGCGATGCGCGTAGGATCGGCGACATCCTGCTTGAAGACACCCCACTCCTGCAGGAGTTCTGCCGGCGGTACGCCGTCCAAGGCGGGGTATTCGAAGTTCTTCTGCGCCAAAAGGCTTTGCGCCTCGAAGGAGAGCAAGAAGGACATCAGCTGCAAGGCTTCGGTGCGATTCGGCGCCGTCTTGACGAGCGTCATGCCGGTCAGGTTCATGTGCGTTCCGTAGTCGGTTTGGTTGGGAAAGACAGGCACAACCCCCCTTGTCCAAATGCGCTGCTTGGGATCCGCCTGCATGACGCCGAAGTAGTAGCTGTTGCCGATGGCGACATCGCAGATGCCTTCCGACACGGCGCGAATCTGCGCACGATCGTTTCCTTGTGGCTTGCGTGCCAAGTTGTCGCGCAAGCCCGCGAGCCATGCGTGCGTTTTCTTGCGTCCGTTGTGCACCATGACAGCAGCTAAGAGATCGAGGTTGTAGTCGTGCGTGAAAGGTCGTGTGCAGACGCGCCCCTTCCACTGCGGCAAGCTCAAGTCTTCGTAGCGTCGGATCTTCTCGTCGCCCAGCCGTTCTTCGGCGACATAGAGAATCCGCGCACGACGCGTGAGGGCAAACCATTGTCGATCCTTGTCGCGCAGGTAGCGCGGCAGGTTGTTGCCGACGAAGTTTCTATCCTTCACCGCGACGCTGATGTTCTGCTCCTTCGCTTGGATCAGGCGCGTCGCGTCGTTCGAGATCAAAAGATCGGCGGGAGAATTCTCTCCCTCCTGCGCGATGCGCTCGATCAAACCCTCCTTCGCAGAAACTAGACGCACGCGAATGCCTGTCTTTTCCGTAAACGCATCGAAGACGGGCTTCGTCAGAAAACGAGAGCGATAGCTGTAAACATTGACGATGTCGTCTTGTTGCGCTGCGGCTGGCGGCATCAACCCCTCACCGCCCAAGACGAGCGCGACGCAAACAAATGTCGCGCGAACACAACAACGGATCGCAAAGCAGGGCATGGAACACTCCTCACAGAGGGGAAAGGTTGACAAAAAAAGAAAGTTTATAAGGGAATTGCAACGCATGTCAAAATTTTTAAGTTCAAGTCCAAGAAAGCCAAGTCCAAGAAAACCAAGTCCAAGAAAGCCAAGTCCAAGAAAACAAGGGCTACGGAATGTTGGCAGCAATATCGATGACCTTTGCAAGCGTTGCAGCTTTGCGTTCGTTCGTTCGAATGCTGGCAACGGCGCGTAGCGCGATGTTCTCGTTAGCTCTGCGCGTCGCTTGAATGGCGATCGTGGCGAGCAGGCGGTCCTTGCGCGCTCGTTCGCTGTCGCTTTCGCCTTCGGGAAGCGACTGGGCAAGGGTGAAGGCGCGCGCCAGATCGCCTCTGGCGATGAAGAAGTCGACGGCGGTCTCGACGATCGGAGCGTATTGCGGCTCGTTGTGATAGACCCAAAGCCCTCGCAACAGCGTATCGATCCTCTTCTGCGCCTCTGCCGCGTGTTGCTCGCTACGGCGCGCGTTGATGTTCAGGAAGCGCACTTCGGCGCGCATGCGGTCGAACGGCGACTGGTCGTGCGCGAGCAGGCGTTCGTAGATTTTGTCGAACAGGATTTTGTTTCTGCGTCCGTATCCGTAGTCGAGTTGCGCTTCCAGCACCCCTTCGACATTGCGCGGCGAGAGCGCGGTCAGCCCTGAGCCTTGCAGGAAGTCTTCCGCCTCGATCGCTTCGAGCAGCAAGGCGGTGAGTTTTCGACTGCCTTGTCTCTTTTCGATCTGCGAGGCTGCGTGGACGACGAAGCGCGCCCGCAAGTTTGCGTCAGGAATGAACCTCAGCAAGTCTTGCGCGCGTTCGATATCGTCGCTTTCTCCAAGCACGAGCGCGATCGCCAGGATGCCTTTCGCGCGCGCGTAAGGCGCTCGGATCTCTTGCAGGACTTCCCACGCTTGTTCGAGGTCTCCTGCCAAGGCGTATTCGACGGCGAGCCTTGTCAGGGCGCTGCGTTGTTGTTTCGCCTCCAGCGTTCGTGCCAAGTCGTTGGCGAGCGACATGAGGGGCTGTCCGGCGTATTCCATCTTGTTTTGGATCATCCTTCGTCCCGTCTCGGCGAGCAGTCCGCTTTGCAAGAAGGGGTTTTCGACACGGCGAATGGCTCTGAGCGCGTCGCGGAAGGCGTTGGCGGCGAGCATGTGTCTTGCGACGCGCACGAGATCGGTGTTGCGTTTCTCGCTGGGTGGCAGCAGCAGGGTTCGACGGTAAGCTTCGAACAACAGGCGGTTGGCAGAGCGCATTCTGCCTTGTTGCTGCGAATAGTCCGAGAGGCGCAAAAGGTCTTCCAGACGGCTGCGGCGGGTGGCTTGCAAGAGCAGGTCGTTGATGAAGGTGTCGTGTTCGTCCTGCACAAGGCCGAGCGCGTTTGCCGACAAGTAGGGCAGCGCACCTTCCAAGAAGCGTGTCCGCGCGCGAACTTGCTGTTCCCTCTTCAAATACTGGGAGACTTGTTCAAACAATCCCTGCCTTGCAAAGAGCTCTCCTGCCAGGCGAAAGCCCTCCTCGCCGCCTTTGCCGAGCTGGCGTTCGGGAACGCTCTGCAGGATGGAGAAGGCCGCATCCAAGTTGAGCTGTCCGAATCGCTGTCCGTTGGGCGTGGCGAACTGCGCAGCGGCGACCGCCATCAGCGCTCGCGCACGCCAAACGGGCTCGTCGACCGAGGCGGCGAAGTCTTGCGCCGCTTGCCACCCGCGCGCCTGCATCAACGCGCGCGTGAGCGAGACTTGCGCGACACCGCGTTCAAAGTTTTGCAAGCCTTTCTCCAAGAAGGATCGGATCGCTCGCCATCGCTCGACGATGCCGCCTTCGCCCGCCTCCAGCCTTTCGGGGGCGAGAAACAGCTCTTCGGGCGAAAGCCCTCCCTGCTCGGGTTCCAAACGCTGCGCCTGCGCTTCAGGCGCAAGAAGCCCGCCCGCGAGAATTGCGCAGAGAATTGCGCAGAGAGATGCGCGGAGAGATGCGCAGAGAGATGCGCGGAGAAGTGCGCGCGAACGCCTCTCGCTATTGCGCAAGCACGCGTTCAAACAAAGTATCGACATGGCGCGTATAGGGGGTGAGGTCTTGGAGCATTGCCTTCTCTTGTGCGTCGAACAGCCCTTGTGCTTCTGCGTCGTCTTGCAAAGCCTCGAAGAGATGGACTGCCTGCTCCGTTGCCCGACGGCTCGCGCGTTGCACGATTCCGTAGGCTTGTTTGCGCGAAAGCCCTTTTTGCACCAGCTTGATCAACAAGCCTTGCGAGAAGATCGTGCCGTGCACGGCTTCCAAGTTGTCCTGCATGCGCTGCGGGAAGACTTGCAAATTCTCGACGACGGAGGTTGTACGCTGCAAGGCGAAATCGAGCGTGGTGCAGGAATCGGGTGCGATCACGCGCTCGACGGAGGAATGAGAGATGTCGCGTTCGTGCCACAAGGCGATGTTTTCCAATGCTGCCTGCAAAGGCATACGCAGGAGTCGTGCCAATCCTGTGATGTTTTCGCTGAGGATGGGGTTCTGTTTGTGCGGCATGGCGGAAGATCCTGTCTGTCCATCGGCGAAGGCTTCGCACACCTCGGCGACTTCGCTGCGCTGCAGGTGTCGTATCTCGACGGCGAGCCGTTCCAAGAAGGATGCCGTGATGGCGAAGGTGGCAAAAAGCATGGCGTGTCGATCGCGGGGAATGACTTGGGTTGCGCACGGCTCGCAAGCAAGCACGATACCGCCCCAGCGTGCGGCGTATCGTTCTGTCAGCAAGGCTGCCGCGCGTTGCTCGATGTCGGGGCTGAGGAAGGCGTAGTGTCCTACCGTGCCTGAAAACGAGACGGTCGCAATCTCCAGGCGAGCGCGCTGCAGACGCTGGCGTGCGCGCGTGCCTTCGGCGTAGAAGCTCAGCAATTTGAGCCCGAAGGTCGTAGGCTCCGCCGCCATGCCGTGGCTGCGTCCGAGGCACAGCGTGCGCTTGTGCGCAACAGCCTTCGCGCGTAGCGCCGCCAGCAGCGCCGTCAGCCCTTGCTCCAAAAGGTGCGTCGCTTCCAACAGTTGCATGGCGAAGGCAGAATCGAGAATGTCGGACGAGGTCACGCCGAAGTGGAGAAAACGTGCGGCATCCTTGTCCTCCCGTTCGATCCTCTCTTCGAGCGCGCGCAGGAAGGCTGTGACGTCGTGTCGCGTCTCTTTCTCTTGCTCTCTGCTGCGTTGCACAAGCGCCTCGTCGGCGTGCGCGTGCTTTGCAATCGCCTCGGCTGCGCGTTGCGGAATGACACCCTGCTCGCTCTGCGCTTGAGCGAGGGCGACTTCCGCTCGACACCAGAGTTCTTGTCTCCGTTGCTCCGACCACAGAGCGACCATTTCAGGCAGGGCGTATCGCGCCAGCATCAAGATTCGCCCGCCTTTACGGCGTTGCGCAAGGCTTTCAGGGTCTCCAAAGGGTTGCCTCCGTCGAACAGGCTGCTGCCTGCGACCAGCATGGCGGCGCCTGCGCGCACGAGATCGACTGCGTTGTTGGCGTCTACACCGCCGTCGACGCCGATCGTGCAGGTTTTCGGCAGATTGGCTCGTGCTGCTGCGACCTTCTCGATCGTTTGCGGCAGGAAATGTTGTCCGCTAAAACCTGGGTCTACTCCCATGACGAGCAGGAATTGCAAATCTTCTCCGACCCATCGCAAGGTCTCCAGAGACGTCGCAGGGTTGAGGGCAACGCCTGCGACCATGCCTTGCTTGCGAATCTGCGCGAGCAGGCGCGGCAGCTGATGCGTCGCTTCCGTGTGGACGGTGACGCGCTCGACAGAGGCAGCCGCGCAAAGATCGATGTAATGTTCGGGGTTCTCGACCATAAGATGCGCGTCGAAGGGGATGGTCGAAAGCTCTCGCAGGTCTTGCATGACCTTGGTGCCGAAGGTGAGGTTGGGAACGAAGTGTCCGTCCATAAGGTCGAAGTGCAGCAGGTCGGGTCTCGCGGCAGGCTCGGCATCCTCGAAGGCGGCGACGGTCTCGCCGAGCGTTGCAAAAGAAGCCGACAACAGCGAGGGAGCAAGCGCGACCATGCCTCCACTATGGCGCAAGGGGTGCTTCGAGGCAAGACGCACGACAGAAGCTTGTTGTGAGGCAAAACGCGCGATTTTTTTTGTCGACAAGTCTAAGTTTTTCGATTTTTTTCTTGCGCTCTTTTTCTCGCTCGCCTAGAATGATTTTCGCGCTCTCCGTGTTGCTTGCAATACGGAGGGATACGCGAGGCGCAAGGAGCGGGGGGGCTTGCGGGGGGTGCGTTTGTTGGACAAGTTTATCGTTTGAGAATCCGATGTTCTCGCTCTGTCGGCGCGTTCGCGCGCACAGGGGTAGGGAAGGTCGGACAAGAACGCACAATTTCTGTCAACAGCGCACTCTATGTTTTGAGGCGCTGCTTGCGAATTGTCAGCAAAGAGCGAAAGGTAGCAAAGGGCGCTTGGCGAATGCCTTGGCGTCGAGAGGCGATGAAGGACGTGGCAGGCTGCGAAAAGTTCCGGGAAGTTGCCAGCATACTGTGATCCGGAAATATCCGAATGGGAAAACCCTCTCCTTAGTGGAGAATCGCTGCATGCAAGTGTAGCGAGGCAAACCCGGCGAACTGAAACATCTCATTAGCCGGAGGAAGAGACATCAACCGAGATTCCGTTAGTAGCGGCGAGCGAACGCGGAAGAGGCCAGTAGCAGACTTTGTCGAAAGCGGAAGCCGTTTGGAACGGCGCGCCATAGAGGGTGAGAGCCCCGTACGCGGATCGACATTTTCTGTTCTTGAGTAGGGCGGGACACGTGACATCTTGCCTGAATGTGGGGGGACCACCCTCCAAGCCTAAATACTCCTCGACGACCGATAGTGAACTAGTACCGTGAGGGAAAGGTGAAAAGTACCCCAATGCGGGGAGTGAAAGAGTCCCTGAAACCGGGCGCCTACAACCTGCGAGAGCCTCTTTATGGGGTGATCGCGTACCTTTTGCATAATGGGTCAGCGACTTTGTGTTGCGAGCAAGCTTAAGCCGTTAGGCGTAGGCGTAGCGAAAGCGAGTCTTAAAAGGGCGTTGAGTTCGTAGGATAAGACCCGAAACCGAGTGAGCTAGCCATGGACAGGCTGAAGATGCGGTAACACGCATTGGAGGGCCGAACCGTTAGATGTTGCAAAATCTTCGGATGATCTGTGGCTAGGGGTGAAAGGCCAATCAAACTCGGATATAGCTGGTTCTCCGCGAAAACTATTGAGGTAGTGCGTCGTGTGATCTCCTGCAGGGGTAGAGCACTGGATGGGCTAGGGGGGCGCGAGCCTTACCAAACCTAACCAAACTCCGAATACTGCAGGATCTAGCGCGGCAGACAGACGGCGGGTGCTAAGGTCCGTCGTCGAAAGGGAAACAGCCCTGACCGCCAGCTAAGGTCCCCAAGTTACGGCTAAGTGGGAAAGAAGGTGGGAAAGCCAAGACAGCCAGGAGGTTGGCTTAGAAGCAGCCATCCTTTAAAGAAAGCGTAA
>JABACB010000289.1 GCA_014237925.1 Alphaproteobacteria bacterium | reverse complement strand
TTATTTGGAGCTGTGCGGAGGACGGCAGCAGGGAATAGGATTCGCTGAACCTGCTAAGCCGCAACCCCTTTCTTCGCGTGCGCCCGAAGCGCAACAGCAGTCAAACCCAGAGCAAGAAAAAGAGCAGGAAAAAAAGCAGGCGCAAGAAAAAAAGCAGGCGCAAGATGAGCGAGTATCTTTTCGTGTTTTGCATGCGAGCCTTGAGGAGAAGGAGGCGCATCGGGCGCTGCTTGCCAAGATCAAGGAAAAACAGGAATAGTGACGAGGCTCATTTTGCGGACAAATGATGGACTTTTGGTCGCAAAAAAACCTTGTTCTTATTTTGCGCGTCGCTCCTCCCCCTTTCTTTTCGCCCGCGCCTTTCCGCGCACAAACGTCGGCGGTTGCACAATCCCGAAAGAAAAGACCATCTTCACCGCGTCCTCCACCCTCATGTTCAGATCGACCGTCTCCTCTTTCGGAAAGAAGATGATAAAGCCCGAAGTGGGGTTCGGCGTCGTCGGCACGAAGACGACGCGCATGGGACGTCCGTCGTTCTTTTTCGAGATTTCAGGGACGGTCTCTGCGGTCAAAAAGCCGATCGTCCAACAGCCCTTGCGCGGATACTGAACCAACACGGCTTTG
>JABACB010000288.1 GCA_014237925.1 Alphaproteobacteria bacterium | reverse complement strand
AAGCCCAATTGCAGCATCCGCAGTTAGCGATGGTCCAAAGTATACTGAACTAGAAGGCCCATTATCTATCACAACCACCACCATTGGCTCATCAACGTACGCACTAGTGGCATCTGGTCCAGATGACGGCGTTCAAATCATAGACATTACCAATCCATACGCTCCAACTAATACATCGAGTGTTAAAGATGGCTCAAACTTTCCCGAACTAGACTATGCTAGATCTATCACCATAACCACCATCGGCTCATCAACGTATGCCTTGGTAGCATCCGAGACTGATCGTGGCGTTCAAATCATGGACATTACAACCCCATCTAACCCCAAACCAGTATCTGATTTTGACGATGGTGACACCGGCTTTACAACACTAAGTGGTGCACAATATATCACCACCACCACCATCGGCTCATCAACATATGCTCTAGTTGCAGCAAATCGTGATAACGGCGTTCAAATCATAGACATTACAGACCCATACAACCCAGATCCAGTATCAGCAATTACCGATGGTTCAAAGTATACCGAACTAGAAGGTGCAGAATCTATCGCCATCGTAGCTGGCTCACCAACGTATGCCTTGGTATCATCCAAGGCTGATGACGGCATTCAAATCATACAACTATCC
>JABACB010000287.1 GCA_014237925.1 Alphaproteobacteria bacterium | reverse complement strand
GGAAGGCAAGTGCTAGCAATCCCAGCATCGAGGCGGAAGTGGGAAGAAGCGAGCGCGCCGCTTGCTCGGAGGACTCGTAGGGCGAGCGTGCAAGCTGCGGCGTTGCCAGCAAGGTAAGGGGAGGGAGGTTGTCGGCGGCAAGGGTGATGCGCACGGAGGACCCTTGTGCGTCAAGCGGCAACCTTCCCTCCGCCTCGAAGCGCAGGTTGCAAGAACCTTTGAGGGAGGTCACATCGAACAAGCCGCCTTGCTCGGTTGCTGCACGCTCGACGATGAGGCGCGGGTTGCGTATGCTCTGTTCGCTGCCTTTCTGTTCGTTTCCTTGCCCGCAAGAAAGCCTCCCTTGCAACAAGACGCTCTGCTCTCGCTCGCTCTCTCGCTCTTCCTGCGTTGTCAGCGTGTCCTTGTTAGAACTCACAGGGTTAGAACTCACAGGCAAGTAGGTTAGGTGTATCTCTTGCTCTGCCTCTTGCTCTGCCTCTTGTCTCGATTCGCGCGCGACTTCTCGCGGCACCTGTTCGAGCATCGCAGCGACGAGTTGGCGTTCCTTCTCGGTCGGCAACTCTGCCGTCAGGGTCGTCTCGATCGGCAGGCAGACTTGCGCGCACGCGGCGAATCGTACCTCGACG
>JABACB010000286.1 GCA_014237925.1 Alphaproteobacteria bacterium | reverse complement strand
TTTGTTGCCTCTCCGCGACAAGCGTGGCTTTTCGACGGTCCGTATCAGGTGGTAACGAAACCCGTTATGCAGAAACGCTCGGCTGTCGACGCTTTGCTCGGTCGTAGTGAGCGGCAACGCCGCGGCGAGGGATCGGAGCGCGCGCTGCCGCGGATTGTGATGCCGCCAAGTCTGCGTCCCTTCTTCGACGGCAAGCTTCTCGCAAGAAAGGTCTCGGACAGGTGGAGCGAAGAGGGCTATCCGCCTCTGTCGGTTGTCGGCGGTGGATGGCTTGCTGCGAATGTCTCTTTTTTTGCGGAGTCGCAACCCGCCATCGTCACGCTCTTGGATGGAGAGAGGACGGCGTGGCTTGGGCGTTATCAAGACGAGTGGCGTGATAAGGGAGGAGTTCTCTTGTGGTTTGCGAGCAGTCAAGACGAGGCATTGCCGCATCACTATCGTCAAGTTTTACGCGACAGACCTTATGCGTTGCAAAAACCTTTCGCTGTTGCGTGGCGAAGAATTTTCAGCGTGGAGGTAAGAAGAGTAAGAGGAGTTCCCGCTCCGCTGATAGGGTGGGTTCTTGTGCCGCCGGCAGGGTGAGCGACGGAGTTGGCGATGCGGGGTGTGAGCCGCGCATCGGCGCGTCGTT
>JABACB010000285.1 GCA_014237925.1 Alphaproteobacteria bacterium | reverse complement strand
TACCGCCCCCGGGTCCGCAGCATGTATTCTGACGCTCCGTTTAGCACCATAGTCCGAAAGGACGCTCCCATCGTAGCCGCCGCGCCCGCAATTGTCAAGGGGGAAACGGAGGCAGAAAGAGATTTGTCCTCCTCGTCCGTAACAAATTTTAGATTGCCTCCCCCTTCGTTTCTTGTAGAATCGTTGTTGCGACGAACAACCGTATTTTTGGGAAGACGACATGAAAAGCATCATTATGGGGGAGGCTGTGGCGGCGGGAGTTTTGACCGATCCTGTTGCCACGGGAATAGGTTACCGTTTCTAACCTCTTTGGTTTTGAAACAAGGCATGCAATCTATGTCGTTTCGTGTCGCCTTTCAGATGGATCCGCCGAACAGTCTCGATTCTGATGGTGACTCTTCGTTTGCGCTTGCCGAGGCTGCGCGGGACGCAAAGGCAGAGCTCTTCTACTACACGCCGCAATCCTTGTCGCTTCTGATGGGAAAGGTCACAGCTCCCCTGCACCCCATGCTTCTTGAGAAGAGCAATATAACTTTAGGAGAACCCGTTGTAACCGATCTCTCGACTTTGGATGTCGTGCTGATGCGTCAAGATCCTCCGTTCGACATGTCGTATATCACCGCGACGTATC
>JABACB010000284.1 GCA_014237925.1 Alphaproteobacteria bacterium | reverse complement strand
GTTAGCGCACGACCCCATTGAGATCACCCACCGCGGCTCAGGCATCTGGTCATAAACGCGCCTTAAGGCTGGCGCCATCTTGTTGGTTAGTGTCCCAGCCACAATCATTACGTCAGACTGCCGTGGGCTAGGCCTGAAGATCACACCAAAACGATCGAGGTCATAGCGCGATGCTCCGGCATGCATCATCTCGACCGCGCAGCAGGCGAGACCGAAAGTCATCGGCCACATTGACCCAGTCCGCGCCCAATTAATCAAGTCGTCAAGCCGAGCAGTCGCCCACCCTTGCGACATAACCCCGTCAATAGCCATATTTTTTCACTCCCACTCCAGGGCACCTTTCTTCCACTCATAGATGAAGCCAACGACGAGGATCGCAAGGAAAATCATCATTGACCAGAAGCCGAAGACGCCAATCTCATCAAGAACAATCGCCCAGGGGAATAAAAAGGCAATCTCCAGATCAAAAATAATGAACAGAATCGCCACGAGATAGTAACGAACGTCGAACTTCATCCGGGCATCTTCGAATGCTTCAAAACCACACTCGTAGGCAGACAGTTTTGCAGGGTACGGGTTACGCGGACTCAATACACGGCCGGCTGCAAGCGCAACCACGCCAATCACAATT
>JABACB010000283.1 GCA_014237925.1 Alphaproteobacteria bacterium | reverse complement strand
CAATAACCCCCTTCACAACATCTCCGCCACCTTCCTCCCCGCTCCCCGATTCGCGCCCGACAAGCAAACCCTCCCCCAAACCCCGCGAGAGAACTCGCGCAGACTCCAAATTCACCGCCATGTGACGACACCACAAAGATTCCGAATCCGAATCCCACTCGTCTCGCTCAAAAACCGACGCGTTGTTCACCAAAACACAAACCTTGCTGCCAAAAGACTCCGAAACCCGCGAGACCAATCCCGCCGCTTCCTCGCGCCTCGACAAATCCGCACGAAAAACTCGCGCATCTCCGCCAAAAGAGACCACTTCCGAAACAACTTCCTCCGCTCCTCGTAACGACGCGCGACAATGCACAGCAACGCGCATCCCTCGCTCCTTCGCCAAATACAGCGCCAGCGCACGCCCGATTCGAGCACCCGAACCCGTTACCAACGCAACCTTGCCCCGAACATCCACGATGCAACACTCCGAACATTCCTGAAAAGACAAATTTTTCGCTTGACGCTCGCGCAAAACTAGCATAATGCCAAGCAAAAACCTTGAAACGAAACATGCTAGAATGAAAACCGAACACCAAGTAGAACACAGCGTACCCCTTCTGCCTTACAATCCCCCATCATTTGCCTGAAT
>JABACB010000282.1 GCA_014237925.1 Alphaproteobacteria bacterium | reverse complement strand
AGCATAGGAGGGCTGCCCCGAAAAGACAATGTTGCCGCCATCGTCGATGATCGTATCCGTGCCATCGCCCACGGCAAACGTATAGGTATCCTCGCCCGCGCCGCCCACAAGATGGTCGTTGCCCCGCCCTCCCGTAAGGGTATTGCGATCGCCATCGCCCGTCAGCCGGTCGCTGTAACTTGAGCCTATGAGGTTTTCTATATCGATGAGGGTATCGCCCACGGCGTCGTTTGAGTTTGCTGCCGTCCCGTCAAAGTCCTGTTGCATTCCTGCGAGGGTAAGATCAACCATGACCCTTTTGCTGGAACTATGATAGGAAGCTGTGTCTAGCCCATCGCCGCCATCTAGGGTGTCTGCGCCCGCGCCGCCGTGGAGAAAGTCGTTGCCATCACCGCCGTCAAGGGTGTCGTCGCCCTCGCCGCCATGGAGAAAGTCGTTGCCATCACCGCCGTCAAGACGGTCGTTGCCCTCGCCACCGTCGAGATAGTCTATGCCATCACCGCCGTCAAGAGTGTCGTCGCCCTGTTCTCCCCTAAGGGTATTGCGATCGCCATCGCCCGTCAGCCAGTCGTCGTGGTCCGAGCCTCGGATTGCTTCGATGTTGGTGAGGGTGTCGCCCACGGCGTCGTTTT
>JABACB010000281.1 GCA_014237925.1 Alphaproteobacteria bacterium | reverse complement strand
AGAGGTTCTCTCCGCCTCATCGAGTCGACACCACTCTCCCTTTGGCATCTATCGAACGAATCACAAGGCAATCTAGGGGGTGACAACAGGAAAAGTCAACCTCTATTCTTGCTGTTCACAAAAATTTTACCTCTCCCTCTCATCCCATGCGATTCCAAAGGCAAAATCGGAGGTAACCCCAAAAAAGTGCGCCTTTCTGCTTTGTTGTTTTTTGCCCTTAAAGAAAGAAATTGCATACGAAAATCCGCGATTCGAGCAAACTGGCGCGTTTTCAAGCCCATACAAAGCACAAAAACGCTGAAAAACAAGGACTTGCGAATTTTCGTATATTATCCCCTAATTTTTCTTAATTTTTGAGGACTATTGTGTTTTGGTAGACAGATGGAAAGAAGCGGTGAAAATCGGTTGTTTCAGGCGATTGCTCGCAGACTAAATTGCGCCGATTCGCTATTTTTCGCGTTTTGTCTACCAAAACACATAAGCCCCAATGTCTTAGTCCATGCTTGTAGGTGCCTTGCTTGTAGGTACCTTATTATAAGAAGTTAGAGCAAAAAATACGATTCGAACGAAAAAACGATCGAAAAAACGTTCAAAGACTCAAACGACCAAGCATCATCATCAGACAATCCCTTGTCG
>JABACB010000280.1 GCA_014237925.1 Alphaproteobacteria bacterium | reverse complement strand
TTTGCCGCGCGGTGCGCCGCGTGTCGCCTTCTTCACCTTACCCTTCTTGCGACCGCGCTTCGATACGCCTATGGGGCTACCGCCGCTCAACTCTGCAAGCTCTTTTTCAATCGCTCGCAATTTCTTCACGCGTTTCTCGCTCGCTGCGATCAACGCCTCTTCTGTGCGTATTAACGCTGTGATATCTTTCGACATGGAAAAATCCTCTATTTGGAATAACAATACAAGGTCTTCGAACAAATGTTCCAAGCCTCATCTACAAGACTTTATGAACCATGAAACGCATGCTGTCAATAGATTTTTGATTTTTTTCTTACTTATCCCCAACAAAACAATCTAACCCGTGAGAAATTTAACTTGAGCCTTAATTGTTGCAACGATGATCGTGTCTCTCGACCACTTGTTCAACGCACTTCTTCTGTTGCCACTTCGAAACCTCTGCAGTATGCGCGATGTACAGGACATTTCTCGGCGATTTCCAGCAAGGTTTTGCGCTGCTCTTCGTCCAAGTCGCCCTCCAGTACAACGAGGCGTTTGAGACGATGTTTTTGCCCGATGCCTTGCCCGTCGAACAACAAGCGAACTTGCGCACGCCGCAAAGGGATCGCTTTGCGTTTGGCATACACGCGCAAGGTGA
>JABACB010000027.1 GCA_014237925.1 Alphaproteobacteria bacterium | reverse complement strand
GCTCGCTCGCGGCGCGCTTTCGCGGGGGAACTTCGTCCCCCCACACCCCCCCGCGTGCTACGCACGCGCCGTTTTCTTTTCTATCCGTCAAGACAAAAAGCGCGTCTATCAAACTCTCTATACATAAAAATTCTCTCGGTTTCTCCATCAATAAAAAAAGCGCGTCCATAGCGCGAGCGTGTGCCACCCAAAAAGCACAAACGCTCGCGCTATAAACGCTCATCAACATACTACTATTGATTAACAAACATAAAATCTCTCCCCAAAAACACAAACAAACAAAAGGCAAATACACACAAAAAATCACAACGCAAACAACCCAACTCACCCCCCCCCAAACTTCCCCCGATACAATACCTTCGCAAATTCCAAATCTCGCTCCGTATTAATATCAACCCCCTTCTCCCTCTCTAAAATAAAAGCTCGCATCTCCTCCTTCTTGTCATCCTCCCCCCCCTCCTTCTCCTTCTCCCCCAACAATACCCCCACAGACCGAAACGCAAACGCCCCCGTATCCATCACATAATCCCCCAACTCCTGAGAACGAGCATGATAATACGAACCCACATACTGAGGAACAATCTCACCCCCATCCCCCAAAACTAACGCACGCATCGGATTGCTCAAATACTCACAACAAGAAACAATATGATGCCTCCCCCCTAACTCAGTATAATAGTTCAATCCACCCCGTAAATCATCCAACTCCAACAAAGGCATGCAAGCCGATAACAAACATACACAATCGTATTCCTCCCCCCGTTCCCGAAATTGCTCCACAACCCACCTCACAACTTCCCACACACCCGTCTCATCGTCAGAAAGCGAAGAAGCCCGCATAAACTCAGGAGCATAGCCAAATCGAGCCGCAACACGCGCAACCTCCTCGCTGTCCGTCGATACATGGATATGCTCAAAAATACCCGCCTCGCGCGCAATCTCCAAACTGTAGCCCAGCAAAGGCTTCCCCAAAAACTTCACAATGTTCTTGCGCCGCAATCGCTTGCTGCCCCCACGCGCAGGAATCACGACCAAACACCTCGGCAAATCTATCAAGCCGCCCTCCCGAAACGCGTCACTCCGCTCGCACGCAAGGGCAAACGCATCGACAGAAATATCAACTCCCCCTCCTCCCTCTCTTCTTTCTGCCCCCCCTCCCTCTCCTCCCGCCACAAGAGAAGACCCTAAGGAATTCTCTACAGAGGACTCCAGAGAGAACTCTCTCCGCTTGGAAACACCTTGACCCCTCACAACCCTTTCTCCTTCTCTCTCCTTTTGTCGCCTCCCCAATAAGAACACCGAGGAAGACGATACAACCCAAACGCACCCTCTCCCGTTGTTCCCCTAGAACAACAAGGACGCGTCAGAACTCTCCTCTCAACCGCTTGATAGCATATCTTCCGACAAAGGTAAACCTATCTCAAGATCGCGCGTAGCCCGACACGAAAGAACTCGGGGCAAATGGAAAGGCGCCAATCCCGCATTCGGACGAATCGCACGCACATTCTCCCGCGTAAAACGCTCCCCACAACGCACAGAACAAACGACATACAAACTACGCCGAAACGAAAGAGACTCCTCCTCACAAGAAGAAGCCTCCAACGCGCCCCCGCCCAACATTTCGAACGCATCCTGCACCGCAGCAACAAATCTCGCAAACTCGTCCGCATCCAACGAGAAGGCATAATCCAAATCAGCTTCCCTGCGCTCGATTGCAAAGTGCTTCTCAATCATGCAAACTCCCAAACCCGTCGCAAGAACCGCCGCCCGCTCGTCGCGCGTGTGATCCGAAAGTCCCACCGCACAGCCAAAACGCCCGCGCAAAGTCTCGATCGCCCGCAAATTCATCGAAAGACTGTCGGCGGGATACGCGCTCAAACAATGCAACAACACGATCTTCTCGTTGCCCGCCTTGCGTACAACATCCACCGCACGACCGATCTCCGTCGCATCCGCCATGCCGGTCGAAAGAATCACGCCGCGTCCCGTTCGCGCCACCGCTTCCAGCAACGCCAAATCCACCACCTCGCCAGATGCAACCTTGTAGGCGAAATCCGAAAACGACGACAACATTTCCAACCGTCGCTCCGAAAACACGGAAGAAAAAAGTACGATCCCTCGCTCCCGCGCGTCCTCCCACAGAGGCGCATGCCAAGAAGCAGGAAGCCCCCCCTGCTCGTAGAGATCGAACAGCCGCTTTCCCCTCCACAAGGGATGACGCAAACGAAACTCAGGACGCTCGGAGCGGATCGTCAAGTCTCCAGCTTCGTAGCTCTGAATCTTGACCGCATCCGCCCCCGCCCCCTTCGCCGCGCGCACGAGCGCACGCGCCTCTGCCAACGAACCACGATGGTTTGTCGACATCTCTGCAACAACGACAGGCGAGAAAATTTTCTTCTCCCCCTCTCCGCTCTGACCCCACAGACGCTCTGCAAGCCGCTCGGACAAAGATGAATCGGACGAAGACCGCTCGGACGAAACCTTGTCGGACGAAGCAGCGTTCACGATGCCACCCGCTCGCACAAAGCTTGCGCCAGTCGCTCTGCGCCCCTTCCGTCCAAGCCCAGTGCATCCAGCGCCAGCGCGGGCTGCAACCCCCGCTCGATCGCTTGCAAAGCATGCTGTACCGCCTCAGGCAGAAGAGGAGGTCGCAAAACTTTCGCTCCCGCCTCCTCGAAGGCGCGCGCGTTGCCGTGCTGGTTTGAAGCCACAGGGCATAGAATCAGATTCAGTCCCAACAGCGCCGCCTCGCACGCCGCAACCCCTGCTCCCCCGAAATAAACCGCGCACCGCGCGAGCAACGCCTCCATCGCACCCGCCTCGTGATGGACGCGCACACGCCCCTCACTCTTGCGCGCCACCGCCATCAGCTCGGCGCAAGGTGCTACCATAGGCGAGATCACAACCTCCGCGCGCCATCCTCCCAAAACATCCTTCGCAAGCAGAGGCATAAGGTTTTCGCCCCTCTCCCTTCCGCCGAACCACACGAGAAGGCGATCGTCTCCTTTCTTTCCTTTCTTTCCTTTCTTTCCAGTCTTTCCAGTCGTTGCGTTGCGCGCGAAGCGATCGTGGAACGGAAAATACTGTCCGCCCCGAAAAGAACGATCGCAGGAAGAACTACGAACGAAGTTTTTCGTTGACAGGTCGCAACAAATCGCAACTCGTGCAAAGGCAGGCGGAGGCTTGTCGTCGTGAAAACACGCGATCTCCTTGTAGCGCGCGCTCACGCCCGCCGGCAGAGAGAGAAGACGATAGGAATCGACGACCAGCATCTCGCGCGGCTTGCGCGCTTCTGCTTGCCCCACTCCTTGCCCCACTCCCTTCTCCGCCCCCTCTTTCAAGTCCTCCCACAATTCTTGCCAAGAACCACACCTCGCGCCCCAAAAGGTCAAGCGCGAGGCGTTTGCCTCCTTGATGCGAGGAAACATTTTTTCTCCAAGCGAGGGGTCGGGCAAAAACAGTCTCGGCGAGCCTCCTTTTTTTTGCAACGCTTCGCCCAAAGCGAGGCAGCGGTGCGCGTGTCCCATGCCGACGACAGCCTCGCCTTCTGGCCCGCCTTCTGGCCCGCCTTCTTGCTCCGCGTCGGCGACGAGATCGAAGCGCAGGGTCATGGAACTTGCCGCAACCCCTCCAAGGTTGCGACGACCCTCTCGACATCGCTCTTGCGCATGGCGGCGAACAGCGGCAGCGACAGCGTTTGCTCGGCGTAACGCTCGCTGTTGGCAAGAGAAACGGGCTTCTCGCATACGCCGCGCCGTCGGTAGTAGGGGTGGTGGTGGATGGGAATGTAGTGGACTTGCGTCTGAATGCCGCGGCGTTGCAACGCAAGCATGCAGGAGCGCCGAGACATACCGAACGCTTGCCAGTCGAGCGCAACGATGTAGAGGTGGTGGGCTGAATGCCTGCGTAGCCCGCGTTGCAGGGGACGGAGGCAATCGATGAGCGGGCTACGGTCAAACAAAGCATCGTAATGCTCGGCGAGCGCGCGTCGCTTTTCTCGCAAGGGCTGAAGCCGTTTCATCTGTGCGACGCCCAAGGCTGCGTGCAGCTCGGAGAGGCGATAGTTGAACCCCAGCTCGATCATCTCGTCATGCTCGTAGCCCCGCTTTTCCCTGCCGTGGTTTCTGAGGCAGCGCATGCGTTCCGCTAAGCGCTCGCTGTTTGTGACGGCAACGCCGCCCTCCGCGCTTGTGATGGGCTTGATGGGGTGGAAGGAGAAGACGGAGACGTCGGCGTAGCGACCGCAGCCTATAGGTTGCTGCTGTTCGGGCTCGTAGTAGCCGCCGAGGGCGTGCGCCGCGTCTTCGATAAGGAGGCAGTTGAGTTTTCGTTTGAGGCGAAACAACGCTGCAGCGTTGCACGCGTCTGCGCCGCCACCCATCAGGACGGGGACGATCGCTTTGACGGGCTGTTCTGCGTTTCGCACCCACTCTGCCGCCTCGCGTGCCGAGCACGGCGAGAGTCCGAGCGTACCCTCGTCGATGTCGGCGAAGACAGGAACGGCGTTGCAATGGCGCACGGCGTTGGCGGTGGCACAAAAGCTGACGGACTGGGTGATGACATGGTCATCCTTTTTCACATCGGCAGCGACGAGGGCAAGGTGCAGGGCTGCCGTGGCGTTGGCGCAGGCGACGGCGTGAGCGGCGCCAACAGATTGAGCGACGCTTCGTTCGAACTCTACAAGACGCTCGCCTTGCGTGAGCGTCGGGTTCGGCTCGCTCAACACTTTGAGCACGGCATCGCGTTCGGCTTGCGTGATGCTGGCACGCGCGTAAGGCAAAGGTCTGTCCTTGTAAGTTATTTCTTCGCAAGTTATTTCTTGGCAAATTTTTTCTTGGCAAGTTTTTTCCTTCATGACAGCGGCGCGTCCAAGAGCTGCTTGAGCTGTCGCTCGTCGAGCCATGCCTTGTTGCTGTCGCTGGCGTACTCGAAGTTTTCGGCGACAGCCCGATACGTTTCTTGCGGCGGCAGACCTTCTTGCGCGCTGTGGAAGGGGCGCGCGAGCGTGCGCGAGACGATGACATAGCAATCGTCGCCCTCGAAGGTGTCGCGCGCTTCTTCTTGTGGTACCAGGATCTCGTGGATTTTTTCTCCCGCTCTTACGCCGACGATGTCGATCCTTGCGTGCGGCGCGATCGCCTTGGCAAGATCGATGATTTTCATGGAAGGTATCTTGGGAACAAAAACTTCTCCGCCTTGCATGCGCGCAAGGCTTCCTGCGACGAAGCGCACGCTTTGTTCGAGCGAGATCCAAAAGCGCGTCATGCGCTCGTCGGTGACAGGAAGAACTCCTTCCTTCGCCCGCTCGCGGAACAAAGGCACGACGCTGCCACGCGAGCCCAGCACATTGCCGTAGCGCACGACAGAAAAGCGCGTGCCGCGTTCGCCGGCGAGGTTGTTCGCAGCGACAAAAAGCTTGTCGGCGCACAGCTTGGACGCGCCGTAGAGGTTGATCGGATTGACAGCCTTGTCGGTCGAAAGCGCGAGCACGCGCGCGACATTGCAATCGAGCGCAGCTTTGATGACATTCTCCGCTCCGATCACATTGGTGAGAATGCACTCGATCGGATTGTACTCGGCGGCAGGCACCTGCTTCAGCGCCGCGGCGTGGATCACGCAATCGATGTTGCAAAACGCGCGTTTCAGGCGATCGTAGTCGCGCACATCGCCCAAGAAGAAACGCAGCTCCGTTTGCGGAAACTCCCGTTGCATGAGCTGTTGCTTGTACTCGTCGCGCGAGAAGACGACGAGCCTTTTCGGACGCACGCCCGCCAGCACGAAGCGCAGGAAGGCCGTGCCGAACGAGCCGCTGCCGCCGGTGATCAATATCTGTTTGCCCGAAAGGGAGAAGGTCACGCGTGCACTCGATAGCAGGCGATAAGATCGACTACCATGTGGTCAAAGGTGAGCGTTTGCAACGCGCGCTGCGAGAGGCGAGCAGGAACTTTCGTGTGTGCGTCGAAGGAGGCGAGGTCGAGGCAGGCTTTCGCCAACAAACCCCTGCGCCACGAAGCCTTGTGCGCCGTCGTCAGAATAGCCAGCCGTGCGTTGGCATACTCGCTGACCTTGAGCGGAAAGGCGAAGCTGTTGGCAATGCCGTCGTCCTGCCTCGTCATGAGTCCGTAGTCGAAGGCGCAGAGCGCTTGTTGCAACTGTTCGCTCGGCAAAAAGTCTGCGCGCGCATGCGAGAGTTCGAGCGCTCGAATCTCCGCGTGGTGGCGAGGGGGGACGAAAAAAAAGACGCGCGTCTCCTCGTGCTTGCGCGCAAAGGCGAAGAGCGCGGGCTTGTTCTGCCAGCCGCTGAGGGTACCCGCGAAGACGACGGCGGAACGTGTCTCGTCGAGACCGAGCCTCTTCTGCCATTGTTTGCGATAGCGTGCGTGCTGCTGTTCGGACAATGCTTTGTCGAAGCCGCAGTGGACAAGACACACCTTGCCCTTAAAGCCCGCACGGTGTTTGCGCAGATAACCGAGCGCGTTGTGCGAGACGGTCTCGAGCAAGTCGGTCCAGCGCGCAAGGAAGCGATGTTCTGCCCGTGCCAGCCACAGAGCGAGCAGTTTGGCAAGCCAGCGCGAGCCGCCGACGCGCTGGTATTCGGCGATCTCTTCGACAGGCCCGTGCATGTCGAAGGAGATGCGCGCACCGCTGTTTTTGATGATGCGTCCCAGCCTGTCGCCCCACAGGCAGAGCCATACGCCTGAGACGAGCACCCAGTCGGGTTTTGTCGTTGCTAGCGCAGCGGTGAGTTTGTGCAACAAGCGCGGCGATTGCCGCAGCCATTGCTCGGTCGCGCCTGCTCCGATAACCCTACCGGGAGCCTGCTTGCGCATAGCAGGGATGACACCTCCGAAACGCGTGCAGAAGAAAAACACTCGCACCCCTTGCTTTTCCAAGGCGCGTGTCTTGCCACCGATTTGGCTACGGATTCCGTTCTCGGTGTAAAGGTTGTGCGTCGTGATCACAAGCAAGGTTAGGGGCTTGTTGCCCTTTCCCGCGCGCTGCGTTTTTGTCGTCTTCTTTCTCATGGTGTCTCTGTTCTGTAGGCGATGAGGGAGAGGAAGCGCAGGGGCAGGCGTTTGAGCTCCAGCGGTCCGTGCGGCGCGCTCGCCTCGAAGAACAGCGAGTCGCCGCGCTTGAGAAGAAATTCCCTGTCGCCGTGGCGGTAGAGGACCTCGCCGCTGAGGATATAAAGGAACTCGGTGCCGGCGTGCTGGAAGACGGGGAAGGGTTGTGAATCCTCGGTCATGGTGATGAGAAAGGGCTCGACCTGGAGATCGCCGCCGCAGACGGGGTGTCCGAGAAGGCTGTAGCCGTGTCCTGCTTTCGTGCCTCTGCGCTCGACCGTAAGCCCCTTGCCCGCCTTGACATGCGAGACCTGCCAAGCGCGCTCGAAGCGCTGGAAGAAGTGCGAGATCGGCACCGAAAGCGCCACCCCGAGCGCTTGCAGGGTGGCGAGCGAGGGAGCCGCCGTGCCGTTCTCGATGCGCGAGAGCATGCTGGGCGAAAGTCCTGCTCGCTCGGCAAGCGCGGTCGTCGTCAGGGTGCGTGCGCTACGCATCGCGCGCACTTGCCTGCCGATGGCAGCCTCCAAGGCGCGCTCTTCGTTGCTGTGCGGTGCTTGCGAGAGGGAAGAGCCGCCTCTTGCAACATTCTCGTGCCTGCTCGTTTGCTCTTTCGGCGCGTGTCTTTGTGACGCATGTTTTTGCACGCTCGCCTCCTGTATGCTTGTCGCTCTGTAAGCTCGTCACTTTGGGCGATTGCGCGCGCAAAAGCAACGAAGGGCTATGCGGCATCGACGATAGCGAGCAGATTTTCCGCCTCCAAGCTGGCGCTGCCGACCAGCACGCCGTCGGTCGCTGCTACGATCTCGGCGGCGTTTGCGGGGGTCACAGAGCCGCCGTAGAGGACTTCGAGCCTCGTCGTTGAGGGGACGAGGCTTCGCGTCTGCTCGGCGATCTTGCGACAGACGGCTTCGATCTCGGCGGTCGAGGGCATCGTGCCGCTGCCGATTGCCCATACGGGCTCGTAGGCGACGATCAGATGGGAAACGCGCGCAAGGGATGGAGGCAACGAGGCGAGCGCGCGCGTCAGTTGTCGTTCCAGATGCTCCTGTCGTTGCGCGCGTTCGGCTTGGCGCTCGCCTACGCACAGCACGGGCGTGAGGTTGGCTTCCAGCGCTTGGAGCAGTTGTGCGTTGATCTGCTCGTCGTCTTCGCCTTGCGCGCGTCGCTCGGCGTGTCCGACTAGGGTGAGGCTTGCTCCTGCGTCGTGGAGCATGGCAGCCGAGACGCTTCCCGTAAAACTGCCTGCAGGTTCAAAGTGGCAGCTTTGTCCTCCCAGCAGCACTGAAGGATTGTTTTCAGGATTGTTTTCAGGATTCTTGGCGAGATTCTTTTCGCAGCGTTTTTCTGCGGCGAGCATGGCGAATTCGGCGAGCAGTGTTGCGGGCGGGCAGAGCGCGAGCCGTGCTTTCGCGGCGCGTTCGGGCGAATAGCCGCGCACGATCTTGCGGAAGGTTGCAACAGAGCTTTTCAAGCCGTTCATCTTCCAGTTGCCGATGACGATCTTGCTCATGCGTGTTTGGGGGAGGCAGGGGGGGCTTATCGTCTGCAGGAGCAGGGTCAAGCAGGAGCAGGAGTGAGGAGCAGGAGTGGAGGGATTCGAACCCCCAGCCCCCGGTTTTGGAGACCGGTGCTCTACCGTTGAGCTACACTCCTAGCAAAAAATGGCGACAACGGCATTACGCAAGAGCGGGTGATGGGGATCGAACCCACACAACCAGCTTGGAAGGCTGGGACTCTACCATTGAGCTACACCCGCATTGAGCGCGACCTTGCGAAGGTTTCCCCCTTGTTTTGCGACAAAAGGGAGATTCGGAGGTTAATGCTACGGCGGCAGGCGGGTATTTGCAAAGGTTTTTTGCGTGCAAGCGTGCATGCACCTTTAAGTAGAAAAACTTTGACTTCCCCTTGATTTGTAAGAAAGAACAATGTAAAAATGACACTGAGGCTTGAAATGAAGCTTGAAATGCGGGCGGCGTTTGGAATCTTGACGCGCTCGAACTTATCGTGAGGAGGTTGTGATGAACCCTGTGGGAATAATTTTGAAAGGCGTCAGGGCTGCGGCGGGCTATACGGCTGCGCGTAGCAAGGAGCGCTCGACGGCGTTGGGGGGCGGATTGTGCATCGCTGCGCTGTACTTTCGTGTGACGCATCCGAGAGCGATGGACGAGACGATGTTTTACATCGTCTTCGGCTTGGGGGCTGTTGTCGCGCTGCTGAAGACGGAGTTCATGCGTGCGATGGCGGTTGGAATGGTCGATGCGGCGAGGGGAAGATCTCAGTCCAAGTCCAAGCACCAGCCCCAGTCCAAGTCCAAGTCTTCGCGCAAGGGGGGGAGGAAGTGAAGTCGTATGGCGGAGTATTTGACCGAGAACTTTTCGTTGCAAGAGATGATTCGTTCGTCGTTTGCAACGCGCAAAGGATTGGACAACACGCCGACGGCTCGCCAAAGGGAGAGTCTCGTTCGAGTGTGCGAGGTGTTGGAGGAGGTGCGTTCTCTGTTGGGCGGTCGGTCGTTGTTCGTCTCCAGCGGGCTGCGCAAAGGTCGAGTGAACGACGACCAGGGCGGCGCGCGCAATTCGGCGCACAAGAGGGGGTTGGCAGCAGATTTGGACAACTTGCCTAATGGCAACTACGAGTCGTTCTTGCAGGTAGCACCTTATGTCTTGCGGCGGGAGTTTCCTGTCGACCAATTGATCGGCGAGTTCTTTCTGCCTGACGAGCCGCGCGGCGGCTGGATCCATTTGGGGCTGGCGGACGAGCAGAAGACACCGCGCTATCAGATATTGCGTGCGGCGAAGGTTGGGGGAAGGACGCGCTATCTCGTTTGGAACGATCCGTGGGAGCTGGCTTAGAGGAGCTGGTTTGGAGGCGACGGCTTATAGGAGATGGCTTGGATGAGCTGGCTTGGAGGCGATGGCTTATAGGAGATGGCTTATAGGAATGGCAAGGCGGGAGGGGGAGAGAATGGAGGGAGCAGGATTCGAACCTGCGTAGGCAGAGCCAACGGGTTTACAGCCCGTCTCCTTTAACCACTCGGACATCCCTCCGCGGGGACGAGGATATTCTACATTGTGAACGGGGGGCAGGCAAGTAGCTTGTTGGCAGCAGGCTTGTTGGCAGAAGGCTCTGTTCAAAAGGCTTTGTTATAGAGGCTATAAGGAGATCGAAGGTCTACACGGACGACCATCTCGGCGACGACGAACTGGACAAAACGGGCTACACACACGGGATGCGGGGGCAGGCATAGCATCAAGGAGCTTGTCTGTGACGCAACGATGAGTAAAGAACACAGCAGAGACCAAGGAAGGACGACGGGAAGGACGACGACATTTCTTCAAGCAATCCCTCTTCAAGCAATCCCTCTTCAAGCAAGTCGTCTTCAAACAAGCCGTCAAGTCCCTTTTGTCTGCTTCTCGCAGAAGAAGGGCAGACCTTCTAAACCGCTTTGTCTTTTTGGTCATTCGCTTGTTGTCCTTCGCCTGTTGTCTTTCGCTACAAAAAGCCCGCAGCGAGTAGAGTGGCGAATGGTGAGAATGTCTCTTACTCTTCCGACACGCTCTCCGACACGCCCTCCGACCTGTCCCCCAACATGCTGAAGACCGCTTCCAGCAACTCCTCCAAACCCTCCCCCGTTACATTGGAAACCACAAAAATTTTCCCGAAACCCCGCTCGCTCAACACCTCACGCAACTTCTCCGCCTCCCCCTCTCCCAACAAATCTCCTTTCGTTGCAACACAAAAACAAGTCTTCTCCAACAGCCCGCAACCATACCTCTGCAACTCGTCGCCAACAATTCCCCAATCCTCTACAATCCTCTCGGCGATCTTGTCCGTGTGCGCTCCCGTCATCCCCGTCATCTCCGTCATCTCCCCCCGCACCTCCGCCAAGCGCAACAAAACCTTGCAACGTTCCATATGTCCCAAAAAACGATGTCCCAACCCCACCCCCTCGCTCGCGCCGCTTATCAGTCCCGGCAAATCGGCGAAAACAGCTTCTCGATACCCCCGCAACACAAAGCCCAAATGAGGACGCAAGGTCGTGTAAGGATAGTCTGCAACCTTCGTCTTCGAGCGCGAAACCGCACGCAACAACGAAGACTTCCCCGCATTCGGCAACCCCGCAAGTCCTACATCCGCCAACACCTTCAAACGCAAGACGACCCGCCGCATCTCCCCCTCTCCCCCCTCCTGCGCCAAGCGCGGCGAGCGATGCGTCGAAGAGCGAAAATGCGCGTTTCCATATCCCCCCCTCCCCCCTCGACACAGCAACACCTCGCAACCCGCCTCGACCAAGTCGGCAAGCATCGCGCCGCTACCCTCGTCGAAAACTTGCGTGCCTTGCGGAAGGTCGAGCAGAACATCCTCGCCGCCCTGTCCGCTCCGATTCTTGCCCTGACCGTTGCCGCCACGCGGTGAAGCGACGCGTCGCCGATAGCGATAGTCCAAAAGCGTGTTCAATCCCTCGACAGCACGCACCGAAATATGTCCCCCCCTGCCGCCGTTTCCGCCGCTCGGCCCGCCGCGCGGTACAAACTTCTCGCGTCGAAAAGCGACACACCCCCCTCCGCCGTCGCCTGCGACCAGCTCCAGCTTGGCAAAATCGTGAAACCGCATCGCGCGGCTTGCTCAGCGGGTCAAGCGTCCGCCGTCGTTTGCGGTGGCGGCGAGGACAAGCCCTCAGCGACAACCTCGACAAGCGAGCGCGTGCGCCGCTTGCGGAAGACAACGTGCCCTTCCTTCAAGGCGAAAAGGGTGTGATCCTTGCCGATGCCGACATGCGCACCCGGATGAAACTTCGTTCCGCGCTGACGCACGATGATCGCTCCTGCCGACACCTTTTCGCCGCCGTAGCGCTTCACGCCCAGCCTGCGTCCCGCCGAATCGCGCCCGTTGCGCGAAGAACCTCCTGCTTTCTTGTGTGCCATCGTACTTCTCCTTTTCTAACTCCGCGTTCTAATCTTGCGTTCTAATCCCGCGAGATCTCCGTGATCTCCACCTGCGTCAAATACTGACGATGCCCGTTCTTGCGACGCGAATGCTTGCGACGACGTTTCTTGAAAACAAGCAGCTTCTCGCCGCGATGCTGCGAAAGAACCTTGCCGCGAACGCGCGCCTTCCCCAAAACAGAAGGATCGAAAATCGTATCCTTGTCCGCTCCCAGCAGCAAAACACGATCGAACACGACATTCTCGCCCACTTCCGCAGGAAGACGCTCGAGCGTGACGCGCTCGCCTTTCGCAACGCGGTATTGCTTTCCCCCACTTTCGACAACAGCAAACATGACACAAGCAAATCCAAGCGAGAGCTCGACAACAGAGGACTCTACAGATATTCTCGCGCCATCCTAGCAAGCTTGTCGCGTCGTTGACAAGCCTATTTTACAAGAAGAATTCGATTAAGAGAGCTCTCCTGTTAAAAGAGCTCTCTTTAAAAGATCTCTCTTGTCTTTCGTGCCTGAATTAATTTAGCTTGCGTTTCCGTCGATTTCGTGCCAGCTTCGAGAAGGTTGGGGTTGGGATTAACAGACAACAGACAGACAGACAACAGACACAACAGACACATTGTGTCCTTTGGCGAGGTTACACCCATGCAACAGACACAGGAGCAGACGGAAGCGTCTGCAAGGGCGGAAACGCTATCTACGGACGAGGTTCGCGTGAGCGACGCGGGCTTAAGCGGTGCGAGTCTAGAGGGACTCTACGACTGGCTACGCGGCGTCTTTTCGTCAGAACAAGAGCAAAACGCGACCGAGGCAGCTCAGGTTGCAGGTCAGATAGAAGCGCTGACGGGAACGGCGACAGTGTTGCGTAACGAAGAGCAGAACCCACTGCGTTTGGGCGACGACATCTTCGCCAACGACACGATTGCAACAGGAACGAGCTCCCAGATCACGATCATCTTCAGCGACGGCATGGAGTTCCGTTTGGGAGCAGACGCGAAGCTGTTGATCGACGATTTCGTCTTCGATCAAGCAGCCTCGACAGGACTGCAGAGCTTGTCGGCGATCAAGGGAGCCTTCTCCTATCAAAGCGGCTTGCTCGCCGAAAGCGATCCTTCGGCGGTTTCGATCAAAACGCCCCTAGGCACCCTCGGCATTCGCGGGACGAAGCTGATGGGCTTGGCGGACACTCCCGAAGGGCAATGCGTCATCACCTTGTTGGAGGGGCGAGTGGAGGTGATGGGCGACAAGGGGGGCAGCGCGCTGTTATCCGAGAAGTTCGACACCGCCAAGATGAAAGTCGAGTGGGACCATGTCGACATGAGCCAATACTCGCGTAGCCAAACCGAGTCCGCCTTCAAAGAAATGCTCTTCGGCGGCGACGAGGAAGCGATGCAGTCCTTCATCGGCGAGGGGGACAGCTCTCGCTTGGACGAGGGGCATCCTTACTCGATCTACGGCGAAGCGGACGCGACGGACATCCTGACGCATATCGAGGGCTAGTCTGCTTCCTCGCTCCCTCATCATCCTCGCGCTTGCGAGGGGAGGGTTGTTGCTGGGGAGGAGGTGCTGGGAGGGTGCTGGGGAGGGTTGTTGTAGATCGCTAAAATGCCGAGATGATGGAAACAAGAGGCCGAGCTGTTTCCTTTGCCGAGCGTCTTGTTTGTCTTGTCAGGGGAAGGGGGCTGATGGTTGGGTTTCTTGTCCGCCCCCTCCACAGCGTCGGTCGAATGGAGGATTTTTGTTTGACGAGAAGTGGAAGGGAAGTGGAAGAGAAGTGGAAGGGAAGTGGAAGGGGCGCACTCTCTGCGGGATTGACATGGCGGGCGGGGGACATGGTGGAATTGGCTTTCAGGAGACACCCGTCCTTCCCCTAACATCGAGCCTCTAACATTGAGCCTTGAACGAAAGAGTGAGGATGTTCTCCCCATCCTTCGGTCAGAAAAAAACAATCCTTTTTTCCTTTTTTCTTTCGGCAAAGGAGTCCTTTCGACCGCTCTCGTCCTTTCATTTCGGCATTTTGCCATCTCGGCATTTTGCCATCTCGGCACTTTGTGCCATCTCGGCACTTTGTGCCATCTCGGCACTTTGTGCCATCTCGGCACCTTGTGCCATCTCGGCACTTTGGCAACCCCATACGGCACGGCTACCCAGACTGCTTCTCTCGCTACTTTCGCTCCTGCTTCTCTCGCTGCTTTCGCTCCTGCTTCTCTCGCTGCTTTCGCTCCTCGCTCCTGCCGCTCGCCTATCCTAGCTCCCCCATCTTCTCTCAGGCTGCCGCCAAGATCGTCTCCAGCTTCTCTACCGCCAGATGCTCTTCGATCTTCTCGACAACGGCAACCTCGCGCGACAAACGCTCCAACGCCAGCTGGTAGTACTGGCGCTCGCTGTACGAAGGGCTGGGTTGCTCCTCACCGCGATACAACTCGCGCACAACCTGCGCTAGACGAACAGGATCGCCGGAACGAATCTTGTTGTCATACTCTTGCGCACGACGACCCCACATCGTCTTGCGAATACGACGCTTTGTCTTCAAGGTGTCGTAGATGCCTTCCATCGCTTCGGGAGAACTCACGCTGCGCAAACCGCAATTCTCATACTCGCAGGTAGGAACGCGGACGACCATACGCTCTTGTTCGAAACTGATCGCGATCATGTCCATACGCGCACCCGAAATCTCTTCCGCCTCCACACCGCGAACATAGCCGACACCATGCGCGGGGTGGACGAGGTAATCTCCCTCCGCAATCTTTTCAGGGTTGCTATCAGACTTGTTGTCATCAGATTTGTTGCCATCAGATTTGTTGTCATCAGATTTGCCCCCCTCAACAATCTTGAACCTATTCTTCTTGGTAGCCTTGCTGTCGCCAACGCTCTTCCGAACACTCGTGCGCAGGGACGAAGCTTTGCCACGCAGGGACGAGGCTTTGCCGCGCAGGGATCTGAAAACGCCAATGGACTCCTTTGGGGACTCCGACTCCTTCTCCTTGAGATGTTTCTCTGGGAGATGTTTCTCTGGGGGATGCTCCCCTAGCTGCTCGTCTGTCTGCGGCGAAGTTTGCGCCACCGTCTGTCCTGCCTGCCGCCTCTTTGGGGCAAGAGACTTACGCTCTTTTGTCTTGCTTGTCTTGTTGTCGTTGCTGCCCCCGCCTTCCCCCTCTTCGTCGTCGCTATGCTCTAATGTTGTCGACAAGTTCTCCGAAGATCGCTCCATCGATCCTTCCTCCATCGTTTCCCCCGTTGACAAAAAACATCCCCGCTTCGGCTCCCCCCTCGCTCCCCCCTCGGCTCCCCCTGATTTCCCCCAGCCTCACGCGCAGACGATACGATCGACACAAAAAATTTCCCCCGTGCCACAACCCTTCCCGATGCCCTCTTTAGTCAAGAGAAACGTTTCCCCCGAAAGATCACTCCCCACTCTATCACAAAAAATCATCCTTCGCAACAATCCGCAACAATTTTTTCGATAAAAGAACAGCTCTGAGCCAGCTGGTCTTTCTCCAAAAACTCGTTCGCCTTGTGCGCCTGATCGATCGAGCCAGGACCGCACACGATCGCCGCCATGCCCGCACGTTGATACTGTCCCGCCTCCGTCACATACGAAACATAGCGGTGACGATTGTCTCCCGTGAGCTTGCGTACCAGCCGCTCGGCAGAAGAATCCACCTCCGGTCGCAACGAGGCGACGACAGCCTTAGAATGCGTCTCGATCGAACAGCCCTCATGCACCGCGCGCATTGCAGGCAAGATATGCGCTTGATGCCAAGCCGCGAAGGCTTTCGGCAAAGCCTGCTCGTCTCCGTCCGGCAGCCCCCGCAAGTCCCACAGGAAAGAGCACGACGGAGCAATGATGTTCACCGCCGTTCCACCCTTGATCACGCCCACATGGACGCTGGTCCAAGGCGGGTCGAAGCGTTCGTCTTTCTGGTGTTGCTCTTGTGCCTGCATTTCGCCCAGCTTCGCCACAAGCTGCGCTGCTGCCATCACCGCGCTTACCCCCTGGCGAGTGTCGCACGAGTGTCCTGCAAACCCTGCAACCCGCGTCTCGTAGATTGCAATCGACTTGTGACCGGAGATAGGCTTCATCATGCTCGGCTCTCCCACGACGACACAGCAGGGGGAGGCGGCTTTCTCTTGCAACGCTCGGATTGCATGCGGTGCGCCGAAGCATCCGACCTCTTCGTCGTAGGTGAGCGCCAAGTGGATCGGACGACGCAACTCGCCCGAAGCCATCGACGGCACGACGGCAAGCACGCTTGCAAGGAAGCCTTTCATGTCGCAAGTCCCTCTGCCGTAGAGTTTTCCGTCCTTCTCGGTCAGGACGAAGGGATCGCTCTCCCACGCCTGATCCAAGACAGGCACGACATCCGTATGTCCTGAGAGAACGACGCCTCCTTCTTTTTGCGGTCCTATCGTTGCGATCAGGTTTGCTTTGCCCTCCTGGTCGGGCGAGGGGAGAATCTCGGCTTGGACGCCCGACTTTGTCAGCTCTGCCGCCACCCATTCGATGAGAGGGAGGTTCGGAGTGCTGGAGACTGAAGGAAAAGCGATGAGCCGAGCAAGAAGAGCGGTGGCTCGTTCCAGCGTCTCAGCGTGCGAGGGCGATGCGTTCGACATGCGTCAATGATAGAGAAGACGCGCCGTTAAAGCCAAAGGTTAAGGCGCGAGGGCTAAGGTGCAGAGAAAAAAGATGTCAAGCGAGAGGAGGTGTCAAGCGAGAGGAGGTGCAAAAAAGAACGCACCGCCTCGGAGGGAGATCCGGGCGGTGCGTTTTTTCTCCGTTTTTGGGGGCGGAGAAGGGAGGTATTAGGCGGGTTGCGCCTGTTTCACAGCGGGCGCGATGGTGGGCTCAAAGGTTTTTTTGAGCGCCTGCTTCGTGCTGCCGTTTGTTGTTTGTACGGGGATTCGTTTGGGTTTGGCTTCTTCGGGGATGTCGCGCAGGAGTTCGATATGGAGCAGTCCGTTTTCGAGCTGCGCCTTTTCCACTCGGACATGTTCGGCGAGGCTGAACTGTTTTGAGAAGGCTCTTTCGGCGATTCCTCGGTGGAGGAAGTTCGACTCGTTTGTTGTATCGTGTTGGCGATCGCTTTCGTCTTGTTGCGTTGCGATGTTGCCTTGGATGGTGAGTCGGTTTTGTTTGAGTTCCACCTCGATGTCTTCGGGACGGAATCCTGCGACCGCCATCGAGATTCGGTAGTTGTTTTCGTTGATTTTCTCGATGTTGTAGGGGGGGTATGCGGAGGGTGGAGTATCCGCCATTTCGTCGAAGAGTTGGAACAATCTGTCGAAGCCGACGGTTGTTCGGAAGAGGGGGGTGAGATCGAATCGTGTCATGGTAATTCTCCTTGTTAAGCGAGAGGTGTTGAGGTTTCTCGTGCGGCGACTTGGCGAGGCTTTGTGAGCCCTCGCTTTGTCTTTCGCGCGAGACGGCAACGCCTATTATTAGCGCGTTGCTATCAAATATGTGGGGAGGGAGAGGCACGATGTCAAGGGTGTGAGGGGTTTTTTCACCCCCCCGCAAAGCACACCGCGAGCGAGCGAGCGCAAGCGCGCTAACGTTTAGAAGCGCGAGGGGCTTTGTGGGATTGACGAGCGCAAAACATCGCGTGCGCTGGCGCACGCGGGGGGGGGTGGGGGGTTTTCAACCCCCCGCAAAGCGCGCCGCGAGCGAGCGCACGCAAGTGCGCTTTCTACGCGCGAACCCAAAGGGTTACGCGCGTAGCCTCCTCTCTTCCAAAAACACGAAAAGACGATGTTGTTCTAGTTTTTGCTAGCAGAAAAAAATTATGCAAATGACGCTGAATTTTTGAAAAAATTTTATAAATAAAGGTAGGAGGTGATGTTAAAGTGATTCAATTTCTGTTTGTTATTAGGCTTATTAGCCAAGCTTATCTGAAAATTGCTCTGGGAACGCTATATTTTTTAATAAGCATTTCAATTATCTGGAGAATAATCTCAATGCAGTAAGAGCGCACGGCTTTGCCGTGCGCTTGAGTAGGAAGAGGCTACGCACTTCGCAGCACAACCCTTCGGGTTGTTTGCGCTCGTGCGTAGAAGGCGCTAACGCGCCCCGCTGACGCGGGGTCTTCGCGGGGGAACTGCGTCCCCCCACACCCCCCCGCGTGCGCTAGCGCACGCGATGTTTTGCGTTTTGCAATTCCGTAAAACCCATCGGTCGCGCGAGCGCGTGCTATCGAAAAAGCACAAGCGCGAGCGCAACAAAACAAAAAGCCCGTCCCCCCTATACACAAAGAACCCATCCGTCACGCGAGCGCGTGCTATCCAAAAAGCACAAGCGCGAGCGCAACAGACAAACAAACCCATCAATAGCACACACAAACAAAACCCAAAACACACCTAAAACAACCCCTTCCATGCTACAATCCCCCCATGTCCCCCAAAATACCCACGCCCGAATCCGTCCCCTTCGGCGCACAATCCATCCCCCGCTCCCAAAAAGCACCCCGAATCCAATCCCTCTTTAACACCGTCGCCCCACACTACAACCTCATGAACGACCTCATGAGCCTCGGAACACACCGAATCTGGCAGCAAAACCTCATCATATCACTCAACCCCCTCCCCCACGAATCCCTCTGGGACGCAGCAGGAGGTACCGCAAATATCGCAATCAAATTCCTCCAACGCGGAGGAAAACACGCAACAATAACAGACCTCAGCACCAACATGCTGGATATAGGAAAACAACTCGCCGCAAAAAAAAACCTCCTCCATAAAACATCCTTCCTCCAAGACAACATGGAAAAATCCCAGCTCCCCACACAAAGCTTCCACTCCGTCTCCTGCGCATGGGGGCTCAGAAATACAACAAATATACACAAAGCGCTCGCCGAAATGTACCGATGCCTCAAATTCGGAGGAAAAATCATCGTCCTCGAATTCGCACCCAAACCCATCCCCCCAATCCGAACAATCTACAAAACATGGTGCAACACCATCCTCCCCAAACTCGGGAAACATATCGCACACAGCGAAGAAAGTTATATCTACCTCGCCGAAAGCATACAAAACTTCATCACACCTCAAGAACTGAATGCCGCCATCCAAAACGCAGGCTTCTCACATTGCTCCCTACAATCGCTCGGCGCAGGAATAGCAGCGCTCCACAAAGGATGGAAACTATGACAACCTCATCATCCCCGAAAACAAAACATCCTCGCCCGAAGCAACGGAAAACAACACAGAAAAAAATAGGAGCCATAAGACAACTCCATACCCTGTGGAAACTGCTCTTCTGCTTCGCTCGTGCGCGGGCAATCTTTGCGCTCGGCGAAGTCGGCTTGCTCCCGAAGCCGCTTGCAAAACTGCTCCGTCTCACAAGCCGAAACCTCTCGAAAACACAACGCGCCGAACGCCTGCGCCAAGCCATCACAAGGCTAGGCGGAGGATACGCAAAACTCGGACAAGCCCTCTCCGTGCGACCCGACCTCGTCGGCGAAGAAACCGCACAAGCCCTCTCCCTCCTGCAAGACCGCATGCCCCCCCTCCCCTTTCGAACGATCAAAAAAGAAATAGAACAAGCCTTCGCTAAAGATCTCTCCGAGCTCTACAGCCACTTCTCCGAAGAAGCCTCCGCCGCCGCCTCCATCGCCCAAGTCCATCGCGCCCGCACAAAAGAGGGAAACGATGTCGCCGTCAAAATACTCCGCCCCAACATCGAACAACAATTCCGCCGCGAGATCGCCCTCACCCGCACGGCGATCCGCATCGCCGAATGGCGCAATCCGCGCCTCAAGACAATCCGCTTCCCAAACATCGTCGACCGATACGAAAGCTGGGTCGAGGCCGAAGTCGACCTCAGACGCGAGGCAGCATCCGCATCGCAACTGGCGGAAAACATGCAAGGCGAAGAAGGATTCCGCATCCCCTCGATAGACTGGAGACGCACCAACCGACGCGTCCTAACCCTAGAGTGGATCGACGGAGTAAGAATCGACGATCGCAAAGCACTCGAAAAGCTCGGCATCGACAGCGAGACGCTGCTCGATCGCTCGGCGCGAGTCTTCTTCAAGCAAACCTTCCGCGACGGCTTCTTCCACGCCGACATCCACCCGGGCAACCTTTTCGTCGAGCCCGACGGCACCATGGTACCTGTCGACTTCGGAATCATGGGACACCTGAGCTTGGCGACAAGACACCTGCTCGCCGACATCTTGCAAGGTTTTCTAAAACGCGACTACGCACGCGTGGCGCGCGCCTACATCGACGGCGGCTATGCAGCACACGATGTCGACCTCGAAAGCCTGACGCTGGCATGCCGCTCTGTCGGAGAGCCTCTGTTCGGCAGATCGAGCTTGAACGAGGTCTCCTTCGCCGACCTGCTGCTCGGCATGATTCGCATCGGCGACAGGTTCGATATCGAAACGCAACCCTCCTTGTTGCTGCTTCACAAATCGATGCTGCAAGGAGAAGGCGTAGGAAAACTGTTGGACAGTCGCGTCAACATTTGGCTTCGTACCGAGCCCCTGATCGAGCAGTGGCTGATCGACAATCGCAATCCTCGCACGATGGCAGCCGCCTTCTTGCGAAGGCTTTCGCGCGCCTTCACAGAAGCGCAGAAGAACAGCAGCGAAAGCGTCGAGGGAGAATCGGTCTTGTTGCGTGGGCTACGCGCGCTTGTTGCGGAAATTTTTGCTCGTGCACCGAGGAGGACAGCGAGGGAGGAGGCAGACGAACCTGCCGAAGAGGACGGGCGGTGAGAATTGCTTCTGCCGATGCCTCCTCTTTGCGCGAGGCTTGCGCTTTGCTGTCGCGCGGAAGGCTTGTGGCTTTCCCGACCGAGACGGTATTCGGCTTGGGGTGCGACGCTTCGAACGAGGAAGCGGTCGAGCGATTGTATCGAGTGAAGGGGCGAGCGCGCGTCAATCCGTTGATCGTGCATGTTTCTGACATGCAGGAAGCAGAGCGGTGGGGTGCGTTGTGCGATCGTGCGAGGCTGCTTGCGCGTCGTTTTTGGGCTGGCGGGTTGACTTTAGTTGTTCCTTATTGTGGCGAGCGTCTTCTGCCGCGCGGCGTTGTCACAGAGACGGGAAGCATTGCGTTGCGCGTTCCTTCGCATGGAGTTGCGTTGTCGTTGTTGCGGGAGTTTGGGGGAGCGGTTGCTGCGCCGAGCGCGAATCGTTCGGGGTGTGTGAGTGCGACGAGAGCAGAGCATGTTGTTTCTGCGTTTGCGGGAATGGAGGAGCCTTCGTTGGTGTTGGATTCGTCCGATGGATGCAAGGCGGGAATTGAGTCTACGGTAGTTTCTTTTATGGGAGAGGGCAAAAGTAAGGATAAGGGTTGTGTTTTGCGCTTGGGGGCTATTTCGGTTTCGGAGATGGAGGCTGTTTTGGGGGAG
>JABACB010000279.1 GCA_014237925.1 Alphaproteobacteria bacterium | reverse complement strand
TTCGCCCAATCGCATATCCAGCTGTAGCAGGGAGCTTCCGCAGTTCAACCTTTGGTGGAGGTTGCCCGCTCCTTGTTGTTGCGGCAGGTGAGCGATCAGGCAATTTTCCAAAGCTTGCGGGTTCAGCGCTTGGGCGACGGCGGCAGCAGCGCAGCAGGGGTAGCCGTCCAGCAGCACGGGAATACGAGCGGCGCGCGCTTTGAGGAGGGCACCGACAATCGCTGCGAGTTCGAAGCCTCCCAGCTCGACAAGCACCGACCAAGTCTGTTCGGCAGAAGAGGAAAATTGAAGAGGATGATTTTTGTGAAAGCGTCGAACGGATTCTCCGACGACTTGGATTTTGTGGCGGAGCATTTTGGGATCGATACCTATTCCTGAACTCGTCCATTCTTGCGCAATCTTTTCTTGTGCGGTCTTTTCTTGTGCCGTCTTCCCCAAGTGGTCGCCGTAGAGCGCAGCGAGCATAGCGGCGGCGAACAACCGAGCTTCAAGCAAAGCTGATTGTCTATTCTGCTCCGTCAGTTTTTTGTTCTTCGAGGGCTTTGTCTACTCCTGCTTTGTCGAAGGAGTGCATTCCGCCGTGGCACGCGATTGCTGCGCGCACGACGAGGATAGCGAGAGCTGCGCCTGAGGCCTGT
>JABACB010000278.1 GCA_014237925.1 Alphaproteobacteria bacterium | reverse complement strand
GGGCTGCCGACACTCCCAGTAAAGGCTAGGATGTACAGATCTTCGCCAGATTCCGATACTGTAAATGGGTCTCCTCCACCTCCAGTACTAAAGATTCCTCTGACGAAGACGAAGTTGTCGTTTGTGTAAGTCACCCCCGACGGCGCACGGAAGATCACCTTGTTGTTTCCTGATAAGTCGGTATCAAAAATAATTCCTCCCTCCCTTTGATCGATAGATGTTCCTGTTCCAGCGTCAAAACGATAGGTATCGTCTCCGCTTCCGCCATTCATAATGCTGTCGCCTCTCCCGCCATCCAGCAGATCGTCGCCGCTCCCGCCAAATATCTGGTCGTTGCCGTTTCCTCCATACAGTTTGTCGTTGCCGCTTAATCCGTAGATAAGGTCAGTACCACTACTGCCAGTAATAGTATCTGCTGAATTTCTTCCTGCATAAAGGTTATAGGAGAAAGTGTCGCTTGTTCCGTAATGGATGGAGTAGATCCCATGTTGGTAGGCATCGTCCGATCCGCCGTCTACGATCGTGATGTCTGCATTCCCCACCGATACTACAACATCACCGTTGGAATTGCGTTCGACATCATATTCGGATTGGCCGCTGGCGGCTCGGAAAAGGAGTCTGCCGCCGTCGGGATCGTAGCGA
>JABACB010000277.1 GCA_014237925.1 Alphaproteobacteria bacterium | reverse complement strand
GTTCGTCGTTGCCCACGCCGCCTTCCAGCGTGTCTACTCCCGCGCCGCCGTAGAGTTTGTCTATGCCCGCGCCGCCTTCTAGGGTGTTGGCGTTGCCGTCTCCCGTGAGCTCGTCTCCGCCGCTACCGCCTTTAATGTTCTCGATGTTACCTGCGCCCACGTTGTGTCCGACAATCTTTCCTTCTCCTGTCAAAAGGTTGAAAACGATATCATCCGCCAATGCCGAGAAATCGGCTGTGTCGTCCGTCTCCGTATCGGAGCCTTGGACGAGGTAAGTGTCGTCGGTGACGGCGTAGGTCGTTGTCCCTAAATTGGGCTTGATGACAGAAAAACTTTTCAGCTTCGAGAGCAAGTCGTCGCCCGCCGTGGTCGTGAAACGGAATGACGTGCCGGCGAAAACGACCTCAGGCGTCGGATCGCTGATAGTGACCCTCTGCGTAGGGAAGGTTGTGGTTCCGTTGCCGAAGATGAGAACGAGCTCGTCCGTGATCATATCGTCTAACTCGTAAGAGAATTTTCCGCTCGCCAGCAAGGCTTGGAGCTGCGCGTCCACATTCGCAGCATTCGTGAAATCGTTGCCTAAGGTCAAAGCGTCGAGATTGAGGGTCACCGCCCCTGTACCCTTCAGGTTCTTATTAAGACCTGTTGTG
>JABACB010000276.1 GCA_014237925.1 Alphaproteobacteria bacterium | reverse complement strand
CCTACACAACGCGATAAGGAAGAGGAATCCCTGCTGTTCCTCTCGTGCTACTGGGCATCGCTCAGCGACACAGATTCTTACTTCCCTTACTAAGTCGGGAAGGAGAACATCGAATCTAGACGCACCTCTCCGCGTGTTCTCTCTATTGTACTGCGAAATCATCACAAAAAAGTGATGTCCGTTCACGAGAATGTGATTGGACTTCTCGCTTTATGTGCGCGACTATCGAATCGTCTTCACAAGAGACAAAACAAGAAATCCCCGCGTCCCCTCCCTCCCATCAAGCGCGGGGATTTCTTTGTACTCACACCACTGATACTTTGTTCCTTTGAACACCACTCTGCAGATCGAAAAGTCTCTGTAGAAAAAATTGACGAATAGAAACAAAGCCGTTCACAAAAAGTTGAACGTTTCTCACGCACTTGTGAATGGACGTAGAGCGCTAGAAAGAGCAAAACTGTTCTCGTCTTCGAGGAAGTGACCACTCAAGTAACATTCAGGCTCTTCCGTCAGGACAGTATAAGAGATCCCCGCGCCCCTCCCATCAAGCGCGGGGATTTCTTTGTACCGCCTACGCTTTATCAATTTAATTTGAAAGAATTTTTTCTATCAACAACATCTTGTAACAAAAAAGTTATAAAAAAAATTTTC
>JABACB010000275.1 GCA_014237925.1 Alphaproteobacteria bacterium | reverse complement strand
GAACAACGAGGTCTCGCCTTTGGGAGGGTATGCGCGCGGCGACACCTTGAAAAACTTCGAGAATGTCATCGGATCGAATCATGACGATAGGCTCTTCGGCGACGATGGCGACAATGTCATCGAGGGAGGGGATGGAGACGACACGCTCACAGGCGGCGAGGGTGAAGACACCGTCTCTTACAGAAGCTCTGGCGCTGGCGTCTTTGTCAACCTCGATACCGGCGAAACCCGCGACGGACATGCGGACGGAGACACCTTGTCGGGATTCGAAAACATTATCGGATCGGATCAGGACGATAGGCTCATCGGCGACGCTGGCGACAATGTCATCGAGGGCGGAGCAGGCAGAGACTATTTGGAGGGCGGTGGCGGCAGCGACACGCTTTCTTACGAGAACGAGGAGAAGGCGCTAACGATCGATTTGGACAGAGAAGGCAGACAGCTGGCGAGACAAGAAGACGACGCAGGGAACCTCAGATCCATCGAGGAGAGAATTCAAGGATTCGAAAATGTCATCGGCGGTGCAGGCGACGATACCATTAGCGGAGACGATGCCAACAACATCCTCGAAGGAGGCGAGGGCGCAGACACACTGGAGGGGAGGGGAGGAGACGACACACTCTACGGCGGTGCGGGCGCGGACACCTATGT
>JABACB010000274.1:362-654 GCA_014237925.1 Alphaproteobacteria bacterium | reverse complement strand
GCAGAATTATCACCATAAGTTCCACTCGCTGATGGAATGTCGCTATTGACACCTAGTGTGTTCTCGGTAAACATCATCGGGTGGAAACAATCTCTTGCCTCCGTGCCCTCGGATATGGTTTTCTGGTTAAAGCTATCCAACACGGTGGCATAGACTATACCCTCGCTGATTACTGCTATCTCATCACCACCCGTTCTGGTTATTCCATCAGGTCCCTCGGTATTGGCAAGAGTAAGCTCTCGGTATATCTGCCAAGTGTCGCCATCGTATTGCAGTATTGCATCAGAGATTC
>JABACB010000274.1:0-352 GCA_014237925.1 Alphaproteobacteria bacterium | reverse complement strand
AGATTCCAGAGTAGCCAAACAGTTCACAAGAGCCAACACAAAGACATCTGAATGTACGATAGAATTGCCCATCTTTTTTCCAAGCTGTTGGGATATTGTTGGGAGATTGATATTTGACATCACACCAATCTCGCCAGAGTCTGGGAGTTCTTATGGTCATGTTGGCATCCCAGCATTGAACAAAGCTGTCGTCAGGATAGTCATTGGTGTTAATCGTGGGGTCTTTATCGTGTGTGCCAGTAGGATTTGCCATTGCACATCTGAAAACCGCTTCCTTATCCGCAGTCCAAGGACTGTATTGACGTGACCCCAGTATATCTTTTGCTACAATAACTTTCCAAGACGTTGTGAG
>JABACB010000273.1:436-654 GCA_014237925.1 Alphaproteobacteria bacterium | reverse complement strand
TCCTCCGAAGAGGACGTTGTGTCCGATTAGTTTTCAGGTATGAAGCGCGCGCAAAAGGTTTCAATCCACGTCCTCCGAAGAGGACGTTGTGTCGAACCTGAGTCGATTGAGGCGTACGAACTAGATGGTTTCAATCCACGTCCTCCGAAGAGGACGTTGTGTCGATAGGACCTGATAGTTGTGCTACTGTGCTATCTGGTTTCAATCCACGTCCTCCG
>JABACB010000273.1:0-426 GCA_014237925.1 Alphaproteobacteria bacterium | reverse complement strand
TGAATCATTATTTGCAGGACACAACGTCCGAAGAGGACGTTGTGTCCTGCAAATAATGATTCAAGTATGTCTTTATCGTTTCAATCCACGTCCTCCGAAGAGGACGTTGTGTCTTTTTCCCGATCAGTATAAAGAGATGATGGGTTATGTTTCAATCCACGTCCTCCGAAGAGGACGTTGTGTCTTCAGCTGCCTGCAAATATGCACGAGTTGCTTCAGGTTTCAATCCACGTCCTCCGAAGAGGACGTTGTGTCTAGTATTTAGCACGAAGTAAAGGACCGTCGTGTTTGTTTCAATCCACGTCCTCCGAAGAGGACGTTGTGTCAACGCAAAGCAAAAGCAGAAGCAGAACAAGAAGCGTTTCAATCCACGTCCTCCGAAGAGGACGTTGTGTCCCTAGTTTGTCAATCTCGCCCAAGTCAGGT
>JABACB010000272.1 GCA_014237925.1 Alphaproteobacteria bacterium | reverse complement strand
TGATCATTCCAGCGTCACTCATAGCATCGATATCACCTTTGGTCATCAATAATGATGCATCATCAGCATCATTCCATTCAATAAGGAATATACGCCACATTGGAGAGTAATTATCATCACCGATACTGGCAACACCAATTCCTGGTTGGAAGCCTAACGGACCTGAACCTACCAAGCCGTTTTTGAACTGATACAGGTCAACTGCAGCGGAATTTACAAGTAGTGAAGCCGTAGTTGGTGTGTGTGGCACCCCCATCATATCAGCCGGACCAGATGGTGTGGCATCTGTTACAATATAGTATATTGTGCTACCATCAGGACCCCATCCACGATGTGCAATGAATGTAACTGTCATTTCATCAAGATCAATATTTGTAATTTGACCTCCACCATATTCAAGATGATCATCTACAGTATTTTCATTGATCTGTAATTGTCCATTTGGCCACATTATAAATGGCATATTTATTACTACATCTAATGGAATTAATGTTACTTTGTCTTGTGCCACAGCGGCATCTATATCATCTTCAGATTTTAATACTGTAGGGGTCATGCCATCATTCCAAATAACATGTACATGTGATTTCAGAGGACTATAGTCATCTTGATCTGGGGCAGAAGTAAATACTTCAGATTGGAATCCATGTACGCT
>JABACB010000271.1 GCA_014237925.1 Alphaproteobacteria bacterium | reverse complement strand
CTTTTGCTGTACGAGTAGCCATGCTGAAAATCAAGCGACCGCTTCTCCTAATTTTTCAAGAAGTTCTCTGTAGTAACTCTTGATAACATCGTTGTCGATAATTTCTGATCGCTTGTCGTGGCGCGCAATATCCCAAGGCGTTCCACCTTCGTGCGTCAAATAGACTAACTCAAAGCTGTCACGCTCTTTGTACCTGTTCCAAACTTTGTCTGCCACCTTCTTAAACTGCGGACATCTTTTTTCATCGACACAGGATTGGTCGTTGCCCAATTTTTTAATAAGTCGGTCTTGGCAATTTTTAAATTCATAATAGACGCTCGAAACAACAGGGCCGTAACGCCAAGCTTCGACAAGATCGTAGAACGCGGGTTGGTCCAGCTTTGCCAAGTGCCAGCCGTGCAGGATGTAGAGCAGCTTTTGCAACTTCAAGTGGCTGATCTTGTTGTCCTCGTCTAGGGAGCGTTGCAGAATCGAGTTTGCGACTTGCAACGCTGAGTTTTGTGTCTTGCTCATGGCTTCGTCCTCCTCTGCTTTCTCTGTTTGCGTCCGCGATACGCACGGAAGGCTGTTCTCGCACGCCCCTCCATTCTAGTCCCAAACACGAGCGACTTCAAGGGGAAGGCGCGAGCCGGAATCGAACCGGCCTCAAGGGATTTGCAGT
>JABACB010000270.1 GCA_014237925.1 Alphaproteobacteria bacterium | reverse complement strand
CTCATCAGCATCGAAGACGTCACGGGCTCTGATCACGGAGACTGGCTTGTGGGCGACGCCGAGGACAACACCTTAGAGGGTCGCGCGGGGAACGACAGGCTTTACGGCGGCGAGGGCGATGATATTCTTACGGGAGGTGCGGACAGGGACTATCTCGAGGGCGGCGCGGGCAACGACATTCTTAAGGGAGGTGCGGACTGGGACCGGCTCGAGGGCGGCGAGGGCGATGACATCTTGGACGGCGGCGCGGCTAAAGACACCCTCCGCGGCGGTGCGGGCGACGACAGCCTTGACGGCGGCGAGGGCGGCGACCGCCTTCACGGCGGCGCGGGCGACGACATCTTAGACGGCGGCGAGGGCGACGACGTCCTCGGATTATACGACAGCGAAGAGGGCAACGACCGCCTTGACGGCGGCGCGGGCGACGACCGCCTTTACAGCGGCGAGGGCGACGATCACCTTGACGGCGGCGAGGGCGACGACCGCCTTGACGGCGGCGCGGGCGACGACCACCTTGACGGCGGCGAGGGAGATGATCACCTTGCGGGCGAAGAGGGTGATGACACGATCAATGCTGGCGCAGGGGACGATCAGCTATTTGGAGGCGAGGGCGACGACATCCTCGAAGGCGGCGAGGGGATAGACTGGATCATTGGGAGTA